>DAOUBO010000396.1:0-2330 GCA_034432695.1 Anaerolineae bacterium
AAGATTATACCACCCCTCTGCCCAGATGTCAAGCATATACGCTTGTTCAGATCCCATTCACACTGCCTCGGATCCCCCAGCGTCCCGTTCCATCGCGCATAGTACTCTTTTCCCACCCCCGGGTCTGAAAATTTTCAAACCGAATTCAAACCTCGGGGTGGTAAAATGAAGACAAAGCGAACGCCCTTTACATTGTCGGTCGTGCCTGCAGGGGAGAGGAATAATGAGAACCCATCGCCGCGCTTTGGGAATTGCTGTTGCGGTAGCCGTTCTGGCGCTGATGAGCCGGTGGATGGGCACGGTCCTGGCAGACCAGGCCGGCACAACGCTCAGCGCGACCAAGACGGCCTTCGGCTTCCGGGAGTATGTGCTGGAATACGATTGGTCCCTGGAGAAGTCGGTCTCGCCCGCCGGGGTAGAAATCCGGCCTGGCAGTTCGGCGACCCTGGACTACACGCTCACCGCGACCCGTGTCCTGGTCGCCGAGACGGAGCGAATCGGCGTTCGCGGTGAAATCTGCGTCACCAATGGGGGCGACCGGGCGACGGAAAACCTGGCCATCGTGGATGTGGTGCAGTACAAAACGGGCTCCGGCCCGTTTACCGACTACGTGACCACGACAGTGGATGTCAGCGCCCACCCCGTCCTGGGCCCTGGCGAGTCCTACTGCTACCCCTACCAGGTTCTGTTTGAGCCCATCCCCGGTGCGACCTACCGCAATAAGGCACAGGTCACCATCACCAACCACTCCGGCTGGCTGCCCGGTGGGCAAAAATGCCCCGGCCCGAACCCGTGCCCCTTTGGCCCCAGCCCCAAAGCGGATTTCTCCCTTCCCGAGGAGTTCACCCTCATAGAGGTGGACGCCTCGGCGGCCGTCGCGGATGAGCCCTTCTGCCCCGACGGTTTTGCCTGCACGCCCGCGGATGCGGGACCCTGGTCCCTGAACGATTCGGCGGCGATCCCGTTCACCCTCACCGTATCCAACTTCTCCGCCTCCTGCGGGCAGGTTGTCCCCCTGACCAACACGGCCCGGCTGACCAAGGCCGACACCGGCTCCGAGCATACCGCTTCGGCCGTTGCCAGCCTTTCCACAGGTTCGTGCGGGGCCGGCTGTACCCGGACGTACGGCTACTGGAAGACCCATACCGCTTACGGCCCGGCTCCCCGTGACCCCACCTGGGACCTCATCGGCGAGCAGGGGGAGGATACCCCTTTCTACCTGAGCGGCCAGACCTACTACGGTGTCCTCCAGACCCCGCCGCAGGGCAATGCCTACTACATCCTGGCCCACCAGTTCATCGCGGCCCGGCTGAACCTCCTCAGCGGTGCCTCCTCCACGCCGGAGGTGGACGAGGCCATCGCCTGGTCGGAAACCTTCTTCTCACAGGTAACGCCGGAAAGTGTGCCGCCTGACCTGAGAGACACGGCGATCGCATACGCCAACCTCCTGGACCAGTACAACAACGGCCTCATCGGCCCGGGCCACTGCGACGACGCTTCCCCGACGCCCGCGCCGACGCCGGTGCCGACGGAGACCCCGACCCCCGCCCCGACGCCCACGCCGACGCCGGTGCCTCTGCCGGGAATTTTCCTCTCCGTCTCCGGTCCGGCGATGGCGTATGAAGGAGATACGCTCACGTACACCGTGACCCTTTTCGTGGGAGACATCGGCACCTCGCCTCTCTGGATTTCCCTCCCGCTGCCGGATGGGACCGTCTGGACAGGTGAGGTAATGCCGGGCACCAGCGTCACGTTGACCGCCACAGGTTCGGCCACTGGTGACCCAACGGTAGCTACCTTCACCGCTACCGGCACCGATCCGCTGGGCCGGGAGGTAACCTCCAACACCGTGGTGGTGACCACCGATATTCTCCACCCCGCGATAGAGGTTGCTCTCTCGGCATCCGTGGAGTCCACCTACCCCGGAAGCCCGGTCACCCTCTTCTACGAGACCACCAACACCGGCGATACTCCGCTGCAGAACGTGGTGGTCTGGTCCGATAACGGAACACCGGACAATCCGGAGGACGACATCCCGGTCTGCACGGCGGATACGCTGGAAGTGGGAGAGACGCTGGCCTGTACGTTGGTCGTGGCGCCGGAGGCGGAGACCGCCTACGCCGCGCGGGTCGAAGGGACCGATGCCCTGGGCAGCCGGGTAGAGGGCTCGGACTCCGTGACGGTCGGCATCATCCCCACCGAGCCGGGCGACACCGACGGCGACGGCACGCCGGACTATCTGGACGCCGACTCCGACGGCGACGGCATCCCCGACGCGGTGGAGGGGACGGCGGACCCGGACGGCGACGGGATTCCCAACTACCTGGACC
>DAOUBO010000397.1:0-1760 GCA_034432695.1 Anaerolineae bacterium
TCCTGACCGGAGGTCAGGAGAGGGGAGGGGGTGCCGCCGAAGGCGGCGGGGGAGGGGTGAGGTTACAGGAGGCGGCAGGGGGAAACCCCTGCTTAAGTTCGCGCCTATGCTCTGATCCCCCTCTCCCCTGGCCGAAGGCCAGGGGGATAGGGGGGATTAGAGGGGGCGAGGGGAAGGGGCCACGATTTTGAACCGCTCCCTTTGGGGTTAGGCCATTAGGAAGAAAAAAACCTTTGCGTCCTCTGCGCTCTCTGCGGTGAGAGGAAAGATGCAACTCCAGGTCCTGATGCCCATCCCAACGATCTTTCGCCAGTGCCTGGCCTGCGAGGCGCTCTCGGCGGGTCTGGTGGGCGATGGGGCGCGCCAGGAGATGCTCCAGGAATACCCGGCGGAGTTCCTGGAGGAGTTTGACCGCCTGATGCGCTGGATCAACGAACTGATCCTTCGCTTCGGCCCGGCGCTCCAGGTGCGGGTGGTGGACCCCCAGTCCCCGGAGGGGCTGTGGAAGTGCCTGCGTTACGGCGTCCGCCGCTACCCCGCCTTCATCCTGCCGGGCGGCCGCAAGGTCGTGGGCTGGGATTGGGACGCGCTGGAGCGGGCCCTGCGGGAAGCGATGGTGATCGCGCGGGGAGAGAGATGACCATAGAAGTCCGTATACCCGTTTATACCGGGGAGATGTGCACGGCAGCGGAACTGGCCTCCCTGCCTCCGGACGGGAGAACCTACGAACTTGTCCAGGGAGAGTTGGTGATGATGGTCCCAGCCGGCGCCCGACACGGAAGCGTCTCGGCCCGATTGCTCTACCTGCTCGCCGAGCATGTCTACCGCCACAACCTGGGCACCGTCTACGCGGCCGAAACGGGATTCCAGATCGCCCAGGATCCGGACACCGTGCGGGCCGCGGATGTGGCCTTTATCTCCCGGGAGCGGCTCTCCTCCGGAGAAGAGCCCGATGGATACTGGCCGATGGCGCCGGACCTGGTCGTGGAGGTCGCCTCTCCCTACGACTCAGCGACCTATCTGCAGGCCAAAGTGATGGACTGGCTGAAAGCCGGGGCCCGGCGGGTCTGGGTGGCCTACCCGGATACCCGCAGCATCGCCGTCTATCACCCATCCGGGCAGGCGGTGATCCTTCAGGAAGGCGATTTCCTGGATGGAGAGGACATATTGCCGGGATTCCGCTGCCCGGTGGAGGAGGTTTTCCGGTGAAGAATGGCCCATCCGGAGCCCGGCCACGGCCATTGGTCACCGACCGCCTGCGCGCGGCGGGCCGCGCCCTGCGGGACATCCTCTACGGGATGACCCTCTACGACTGGGTGCTGGAACTGGAGAAAGCGCGCGGGGAGGTGGAGCGCGCCTTCACCCTCATCGTCTTCGGCGACCTGCTGGGCATTCCCATCCTGACCCCGTACTACACGATGCGGCTTATCCCGTATATGGTCCCTCGCCTGGAGTCCTGGCGCCACTGTATGCTCCGGGAACGGGACCTGACCGATTTGTTTGACCAGGAGATTGGTTAGGAGTATAATTTAGAACGAGAGAGCGCTATAACGGCCCATCTCACCCCTCTCCCCGGCCCTCTCCCCTCACCTGGCCTTCGGCCACGAGAGTAGGACAACTGCTCGCAGTTGTCCTACTCCTGGGGGAGAAACGGGGGGTTGAGAAGAGCAAAATGGGCCCGCCGAGCGGAGAGGGCAGATAGTTACGTGCCCTCTGGGGCTTTCCAGGCGTGACCGTCTCCGCAGCCCCCGCAGTGGCGG
>DAOUBO010000398.1:0-4551 GCA_034432695.1 Anaerolineae bacterium
TCAAAACCCACCTGCTCTCCGGCGAGGGCGGGGATCAAATCGCGCGCATCATCCTTTTCGGAAGCCACGCGAGAGGGACAGCGGGCCCGGATTCCGATATAGACATCCTGATTACCACCCTGGACGGCCGGGAATTGGAAAAAGTCCTTCTGGACCGGGCCTACGATTTCATGGTCACGCATCAGGCCCCAATAGAAATCGTCTTTTCCTCGGTGTACGACCTCTTTCCGCCTCAGGATTATTTTCTCTATAACGTCGTCCGGTATGGAAGAGAGATTTACTCCATGGACGCGGGGGAAATGAAGCGGATGATGGTGGAAGACCTGGCGCGCCTGGCGGAGGAGTACCTGGAATTGGCCCGTGAGGTGCTGGAACGAGGCCGGCTCCGCCTGGCGATAGACGCCGGGTACAACGCGGCCGAACTGGCGGTGAAAGCCCTCATCCTTCTGAAGCAGGACGATATACCGGGTAGCCATGGGGGCATCGTGAGCCAGTTCGGAGCGTTGTACGGGAAGACCGGGGAAGTGGAAGCCCAGTTGGGCCGACAGTTACATTGGGCGTTGCAGTTGAGGAACGAAGCCCGCTACCGTCCGGGCGCCCGCCTCACCGAAGCAGACGCCGCAGAGGTCATTCAACTGGCCGAGGCCCTGCTGGCGCTTCTGGCCCCCCATCGGGAAATCCCTTCTGGTTCTACGGAGTAGCCCTCATGGTGGATTGCATCTTCTGCCGCATCGTCCGCCGGGAGGCCCCGGCGCGCATCATCTACCAGGACGATGACGTGACTGCCTTCCACGACGCGCGCCCCCAGGCGCCGGTCCACGTCCTCATCGTCCCCAACCGGCACATCGTCGGGGTGGCCCAGGTGGAGGCGGAGGACGCGCCGCTGCTGGGCAAACTCCTCGTGGTCGCCCGCAGGCTGGCCGAAGAACTGGGGGTTACCGACGGCTATCGGCTGGTGGTCAACAGCGGACCCCTATCGGGGCAGTCCGTCTTCCACCTCCACGTCCATCTGCTGGGAGGGCGCCTCCTGCGCTGGCCGCCAGGGTAGTGGTCCGTCAGGTTGATATTTGGGGGAAAAGGGGCTTTGCGGCGAAGCCGGCTGCAAAACCCTCTTGTGGCCTCCTTCGGGGCGGCGGCAATCAAATCTGCCAGATCCGCCCGGACGGGGCAGAAGGAACACGCTGCAGTGGCGACGCCGCCGCAGCGGAAAAACCACAGCGGCGCTTCGGGCCCTGCTGAGCCTTTCCCGCAGAAAGTGTTGGGTGGCCAGATCGCCACCCAGAAGCGCACCACCCCCTCTATGCCCTCCCCGGTAGATGATGGCCCGCCTGGACCGAGAACTGGCCCCTGCTCCGACGTTGTCAACGGGGCGTCGGCGGCCCTGCCCCGTTTGACAAACCTGCTATTTTCGTCTATCATGCCTTCTTCGGAGAAGAAGGGATGCCGCGGATGCTCAGCCCCGGGACAGTCCTGCATGGGCGGTATCGGGTCCTGTCCTGCATTGGTCAGGGCGGGATGGGGGCCGTCTATCGCGCCGAGGACCTGCGGCTGGAGGGCCGCATCTGCGCGGTGAAGGAGATCCAGCCGGACCCCGACCTCTCTCCCGAGGCTCTGGCCCAGATGCAACAACAGTTCTACCGGGAGGCCAGCACCCTCGCCCGGCTGGACCATCCCAACCTTCCCAAAGTGTCCGACTATTTCACCGAGGGAGGGCGGGAATATCTGGTCATGGACTTTGTGGCCGGGCCGGACCTGCGGCAGATTCTGGAGGAGGCCCGGCGGGCTGGTCGGCTCCTGGAGGAAGAGCAGGTCCTGGGCTGGGCGATGCAACTGTGCGATGCCCTGTCCTATCTCCACAGCCAGAACCCGCCCGTCCTCCATCGGGATATCAAGCCGTCCAACATCAAGGAGACGCCGGGCGGGCTGATCAAACTGGTGGACTTCGGACTGGTCAAACTCCTGACCACAGACGACGCCCGGACCATCACGGTCCTGCAGGGTCGGGGGACGGTGGCTTATACCCCTCTGGAGCAGTACGGGGGGGATACCGGGCACACTGATGCCCGCTCCGACATCTACGCGCTGGGCGCGACGCTGTACCACCTGCTGACAGGCCAGCCCCCGCCGGACGCGCGGGAACGTTTCCTGCGCCCGAGCAGCCTGATTCCGCCGCGGGTGTTGAACCCCCACATCTCCCCGGCCACGGAGCGGGCTATCCTGGCCGCCATGGCGATGCATCCGGACGATCGCCCCCAGAGCGTGGAGGAGTTTCGCCGGATGCTTCTGGGGGCCTCCTTCTCGGACGCGCTGGCGGGCCTGGTGCCCCCGGAGCCGCGATGGCGGGAGGCGCTGGCGGAGAATCGGGCATTGCTGGTGGTTGCCGGGGGGCTCCTGATACTGGTGTTGCTTTTGACCTTTCTCGCACTGTGAAATAACGGCTGACCGCTACTCTCCAGGTTCGCGATGGCCCGGTGGCTGAAGGTCCGCAACGAAACCCGGAACATCGTCCTCCCGATACGGGCGCGCTGGTGTGCCTCCTTCTTCTGTCAGTTGCGCGGCCTGATGTTCCGGCGACGTTTACCGCCGGACGAGGCCCTTCTGCTGGCAGGCCGCAGGGAGAGCCGTCTGGAGACGGCGATCCATATGCTCTTTGTCTTCTTCCCCCTCGCGGTCTTCTGGCTGGACCGGGAGGGGCGCGTTGTGGACCGAACACTGGCCCGCCCTTTCCGTCCGTTTTATATCTCCCGGTGGCCAGCGCGGGATGTGCTGGAGGGCTCGCCTGACCTGCTGGAGATGGTCGCGGTGGGAGATACGCTGAGCTGGGAGCCGATAGAGAAGCACGCCGACGGGGCGGAGGTTTGTGGGATGCCCCGTTTTGTGGTACGATAATGGAGTGGGAACGCTACACCCATCGGAGGTGCCAGATGTGGAAGGAGTTCAAAGAATTCGTCCTGCGCGGTAACGTGGTAGACCTGGCCATCGCCGTGATGATCGGGGCGGCCTTTGGCAGGGTGGTGTCCTCTCTGGTGAACGACATTCTGATGCCGCCCATCGGTTTTGTCCTGGGAAAGGTGGACTTCTCCAATCTGTTCATCAGCCTTTCCGGGCGCTATGCGACCCTGGCCGAAGCGCAGGCGGCGGGGGCTCCGACCATCAACTACGGCCTCTTCATCAACGCAGTGCTGGACCTCCTGATCATCGCGGCTGTAGTCTTTTTCCTGATCGTTCGGCCGATGAGCCGGCTTCGCCGGGTAAAGGAGTCCGCAGCGCCCGTGGCCCCGGCCACCAAAGAATGTCCGTATTGCTGTTCCACGATCCCCGCCAGGGCCCGGCGATGCCCCTATTGTACCTCTAACCTGGAGGAGACGGGGACGTAGCGTGCCATCTGGCGGCAGTTCTATACCCCCTGCAGGAGAAAAAGAGGTCGGGAATGGAAGAATTACGCAACCGTTTGCTGGCCCTGCACGCGCGAATCGGGGACATCTGGAGGCGTCTTTGACTTAGATGAGACGAGGGCCGAAATCGCGCGCCTGGAGGAGGCTGCGGCGGCTCCGGGCTTCTGGGACGACCCGGAGGCGGCCCAGCGGACCATGCAGCGGCTGGCTGATCTGAGGGACGAACTGGAACCCTGGGCGGCGCTGGAGCAGCGGACCCGCGATGCGCTGGAACTGGCGGACCTGGGCGACGCGACGCTTGCTGAGGAACTCCGCGCGGAGGCAGACCGGATTGAAAAGGACCTGGAGCGCCTGGAGTTCCGGTTGCTCTTTTCCGGGCCCTACGACCGCAACGATGCCTTTCTGGCTCTCCATGCCGGAGCCGGAGGCACCGATGCACAGGACTTCGCCGAGATGCTCCTGCGGATGTATCTGCGGTGGGCGGAATCCCGCGGCTATCGGACGGAGTTGGTGGACCGCCTCTACGGCGAGGAGGCCGGGATCAAGCGGGCCACCGTTGCCGTCTCGGGCCCATATGCCTACGGCTACTTGCGGGCCGAGAAGGGCGTTCACCGGCTGGTGCGCCTTTCCCCGTTTGACGCGGCTCACCGTCGCCACACATCCTTTGTGCTGGTAGAGGTCTGGCCCGACCTGCCGGAGACGGCCAGTGTCCAGATCCGGCCGGAGGACCTGAAGATAGAGACCTTTCGGTCCTCCAGCGCCGGTGGTCAGCATATGCAGAAGAACGAGACCGCCGTCCGCATCACCCACATTCCCACGGGCATCGTGGTGACCTGCCAGAACGAACGGTCGCAGGCCCAGAACCGGGAGACGGCCCTGCGGGTCCTGCGGGCCCGGCTGATGGAACTGGAGGAGCGGAAGCGCCAGCAGGAACTGGCGGAACTGAAGGGGAAACACGTGGAAGCCGCGTGGGGAAACCAGATTCGCTCCTACGTTCTGCACCCATACCAGATGGTCAAGGACCACCGGACCGGCTACGAGACGGGGAACACCCAGGCCGTGCTGGATGGGGAACTGCTGGACGAGTTTATGGAGGCCTATCTGCGATCCATGCTGGGATAGAGGGGGATGGATGAGGGGCGGCGGCCCGAAGGGC
>DAOUBO010000399.1:0-2725 GCA_034432695.1 Anaerolineae bacterium
GGGGGGCCCGGGGGGGGGGGGCGCCCCCGCAGGGCCGGAATGACCCCCCTGCCGCCGCTGCAAGGAGTTTAACCGCAGAGAACGCAAAGGACGCAGCGTCTTTTGCGGATTATGTAGCGCAGGCCGCCAGGCCTGTTATGTAGCGCAGGCCGCCAGGCCTGTGTTAGGACAGGCTAACGGCCTGCGCCACGCATCCGTTCGTAGTCCGGCACGCAGCGGAGCAGAGTGCCGTTCGTAGTCGTTCGTAGTCCGGCACGCAGCGTAGCGGAGTGCCGTTCGTAGTCAGCAGCGGAGTGCCATCCGTGCACCTTGCGACTTGCGACGTGCGCCATGAAGACCGAAGATGACGGTCCACTTAGCGGCCAGCGACGGCTCCCGCCTGGTCTACATGTTTGACGTATTTGCCCGTGGCAAGACCTGCTGGGAGGGGGACTCCCTCTGCCTACCTCGCCGCTGGGCCTTGCGGGATGTGTACCCCGCTGGCGAGGAGCCTATCTTCTGGCGGGCGGTCTACCGGTGCGAGCCGGATGTCGGCTGTGAGGTGTACTGGTTGAATCCCTGAGAGGGTAGGGGCATTTGTAGCCAGGCCACTCAGTACGGCAGCGTGCCGTCTTTGTCCGCCGCCGGAGCATAACGGACCGGCCTGGAGGGAATGTGGCCTTAAAGGGATTGTCGGTTACAGCAGTACTGCTCTGCCTGGCGGCCGTTCTGTCGCCCCCAATCCTTTCAGAGCCGCTGGTAGTCTGGCACGGAGCGGAGCGGAGTGCCTTCCCCGAAACCGGGGACGACTGGTACATCCGCAACGGATTTGACCGGCAGCCCCCGCCGCCTGCCGAGCCCTCGCCGCGTCCCCCGCCGTCCCCATCGCCCGCCGCAGTCGTCCCGACGGGCGATTCCTTCGTCTACCTGCCCCTGGTGGCGAAGGGGGCGGCGCCGGAGTTCCGGGCCCTCTGGGTCACCCGTTTTGACTGGACGCGCGCCGACGGCACCTGGGCCCAGCCCTCCTCTCTGGTCGCCATCGCGGAGCAGACATCGGCGGCCCACTTCAACGTCCTGCTCTTCCAGGTGCGCGGGGTGGGGGATGCCTTCTACACGCCGGGCTCCGAGCCCTGGTCTTCCCGCCTGACGGGAACCGTCAGCCAGACTCTGGGCGCATCGCCGGGATTTGACCCTCTGGCCGTGCTGATAGAGGCCGCCCACGCCCGCGGCCTTCAGGTCCACGCCTACCTGAACGTCTATCCGACCTGGCCCTGCGGTGTCGGCGCGCCGCCCGACGGCACCGACCCGCCGCATCCTTTCTGGGTTTTCTCCCGAAACAACGGGGTTTCCTGGAGCGCCTGGCGGGTCTACGACTCGGGCGGCAACCCGATGAATCTGATGACCTGTTCGTCCTATCTCTGGGCCACCCCGGCCTGGGAGGGGATGCGCTCTCACTTCCGTACCGTCGTTACCGACCTGGTGACCCGCTACGACCTGGACGGAGTTCACCTGGACCTGGTCCGCTATCCGGGCCCGGACTACTCCTATGACCCGTTTACACCCGTGTTCTCGGACCCTGTCGCCCGGGCCGAATGGCAGCGGGAGCAGGTCAATTTGCTCGTCCGGGAGACGTATCAGATCGTAAAAGCCCACCGGCCCAATGCCTGGGTGACAGCGGCCGTGTGGGGCGTCTACCAGGATCGGTGGGGCTGGGGTTTCAGCCAGGGCTACCGCGACTACTACCAGGACTCCAGACGCTGGCTGCGCGAGGGTTGGGTGGACGGCATCATGCCGATGATTTACCCGGCCAATCCTTCGTCCAGTTGCCCGGACGACACGGTCTGGACGCTGGAGCGATTCCGCACGCTGGTGGCGGATTTCGTTGCCGACGCTGGGGGGCGGTACGTCTTCCCCGGCATCCACGGCGGCTACGCCTGTTTTGACGACGTCATCAACCGTATCGGGGCCAGCCGGGAACTGGGAGCGCGGGGGCAGGCCATCTTCTCCCACGGTGCTGTGAACAACCGGGGGTACTGGGACGACCTGGCGCTCCAGGCATACCCTGCCCCGGCCCCGCTGCCCCCGCTGCCATAGATCGTGCCTGACATTCGTTCGTAGCGCGGCACGAAGCGCAGCGGAGTGCCCCATTCTACTTGTTCGTAGTAAGGCACGGAGCGCAGCGGAGTGCCGCCCGTTCGTTCGTAGCGCGGCACGGAGCGTAGCAGAGTGCCGCCCGTTCGTAGTCGTTCGTAGCGCGGCACGAAGCACAGCGGAGTGCCGTATCGCTCCCTTTAACCGCCATTCCGGAAGCGCCCTGCATCCTGCGACCTGTCAGGAGGAGGTAGTATGACCGTACTCGCCGAAGATCGCCGCACCCCACCGCCCCCGTGGCAGGACGTGCCCTGGGAACAATGGGAAGACTGGCACTGGCAACTGGCCAACCGCATCACCACCGTGGAGGAACTGGCCCGGGTCATCCCGTTGACCGAAGAAGAGAAGGCAATGATTGAGGAGTCGCTGGGGACGCTGCGGATGGCCATCACCCCCTACTACGCCAGCCTGATGGACCCGGACGACCCCGAAGACCCCATCCGCAAGCGGGCCGTCCCCACCCTCTACGAGAAGGTCATCCGGCCGGAGGACATGCGGGACCCGCTCCACGAGGACACCGACTCCCCCGTCCCCGGCCTGACCCACCGCTACCCGGACCGGGTGCTCCTGCTGGTCACTGACCAGTGTGCGATGT
>DAOUBO010000400.1:0-4857 GCA_034432695.1 Anaerolineae bacterium
GAAGGGGGAGGCAACGTCAAAGGTTTGCGTGCCCACAGGCAACACACCGGCGCGTTGACCGCTCCAACCGTCCACAGCCAGCAGGGGCAAAGCAAACTCGCCCACCGCGGTCTGCAGGCGCAGGTGATCATCCTCCACTCTCGCCTCATCCGCCCCCTCCACTCGCAGGCGCACCGCGGATACATCGGCGCCATCCCGCACCTCCAAATGCCACGGTAGGGGCGACCCCTGCGGTTGCCCAGGGGCAGACCTGGTGCCTGCCCCTACCACCAGGTCAATACCGGGATAAAGGTCCACGTAGCGCACCCCGGTCCATACTGGCACGTCGGTATGCCATTTCTCCGCGTCGTTGCCGATGAGGTAGTTGACCGCGGTCTCCAGGCGGTTGAATGGCTCGATGTGGGGATGGGGATTGGCGCCGGGGAAGGAGAGTTTGAGGGCGACGGCGCGGCCCTCACCCTCACCCCCCGGCCTGGCGGCCACCCCCCTCTCCCTCTCCCAATGTTGGGAGAGGGAGAGGGGGGCAGGGGGGAGTGGGTGAGGGTGTTCCACCACCGTCACCCAGATGCCGTCCTCGGCCAGCCAGATGGTTTTATCGCCGCCCCGCACCTGAAAGAGGGCACGCTCGTCCAACTGGCCGGCGTTCTGGATGAACATCGCCGGGCGAGAAGCGAGGGTAGCCCTCACGTGCTCAGCCGCGGACATCCCCTGGCCTGCATCAGGAACAATGGCAAGGGTTGTCCCTACCCGGGCCGTCTCCGGCCTGCCCATGGTCAGAGCCAGGGTGAGCAGAGCAAAGAGAAGGGTTCTGGCTTTCATTTTGGCCTCCTGGATTCTTATGGGGACTGGACGATGCGGCATTGGCTGGACCTGAATCTGGGCTTCCGTGTGGTATTGTAGCAGGAGGGACTGCCAGAGGACTGCCAGAGGATAGCCACCAGAGACAGGTAGAGGGGGTAGAGAGCCGGAATTAGTGGTCAGCGATCGGCGGTCTGCGATCAGCGGTCTGTGGTAGGCCGTCGGTGGTCAGCGGTCGGGGGTCAGGGAGCGGTAGAGGGCCTGGAGATCTTCCTGGGGGACGGTGCCCAGGTCTTCGCGCAGGGTTTTTTCCAGGGCCAGGTAGAGGCGACGGGCGCCGGCCAGGTCGTTCAGCGCCACGCAGGCCCGCATGCCCAGCAGGACGGCCTCTTCATGCCAGGGCTCCAGGGCCAGGAGTTGCCAGCAGGCCTCCAGCGCCCCGGCAAATTGTCCGGCAGCCAGCCGGGCCCGGGCGGCTCCCAGCAGGGCCTGCTGGTAAAGAAGGCTCAGCCGTTCCCGATGGAAGACCGTCCAGTCGGCATAGCGGTATTCGGGAAGGAACTCGCCGCCGTAGAGGGCAAGGGCCTCCTCCCACTCTCCCCGGCGACAATGGGCTTCAAAGGCATCCACGTCTACCCAGGAGTCGGGCGGCAGGCGGAGGGTGACCTGTCCTTCCGCCACCTCCAGGTAGCGAGAGGGGAATTTTTCGGGGAGGTCCGGCTCCAGCGCGCGGCGCAGGGCGGAGGTGGCGTGGTGAAAGAAAGTGCGGGCGGCATCCAAGGGCCGTTCCGGGCAAAGGGCTTCCGCGATCTGCTCCGAGGAGAGGGTGCGGCCCGGAGCTATCAGCAGAAGGGCCAGCAGTTCCCCGGCCCGCCGTTGGCGCAGCACGCGTATCTCCATAGGGCGACGGCCCTGCCAGACCTCCAGCCGGCCCAGGGTCTGCACGCGCAGGGGCGGCGGGGGGACGCGCATCAGATGGTCCAGCAGGGTCCGACTCACGGTTGCCACGCAGGGGTCATCGCTATTCAGAAACGAGGCCAGGAGGGGAAAGGCCAGGCTCCGTTCCTGATCCAGCAGGAAAGCATAGCCGCCGCTTACGATGCGGGAGACAGCCTCCAGCCAGATGGAATCGGCACCGGCCCGCCCTTGTTGATGGAGCAGAGCGGCCAGCAACAGGTTCGCCTGCGCCAGTTCAAAGTTGGCCGGTAAAGGGGTCAGGACCTCAATGGCGGCACGCAGGTCGGCTTCGGCGGCGGGCAGGTCGCGGCATAGCCAGGCGGCACCGGCGCGCTCAATCAGGGTTTTGCCCAGCGCGTGACGGTTGCCCATGCGGGCCGCGTACTTCACCGCATCGTCTGCCCACGTTCGGGCGTTAGGGCCGTCTCCGATCGCGCGGTAATAGCGGCTGATGCCCACCCGGATGGCGGCCGTCAGGCGAGGCTCGCCCGTCTCCTCGGTGACAGAGCGCCCCCGGGCATAGAGGGCCCGCGCCCTTTCGGGGTCACCCTCATAGAGGGCCAGGTCCCCCGCCAGCCAGCAATAGTAGCCCTCTATCCATGAACCCGGCCGCGCCATCTGTTCCAGTTCGTCCAGAATCCGGCGGGCCCGTTCGGTCTGGCCCGTCGTCATGAGCGTCCAGGCCATGGTCATCAGGGGGAAATATCGGAGCGCGCCCAGGCCGCGCTCACCGGCGATGCGATACGCCTCTTCATCGGCCGCCAGCGCCAGGTCAAACCGACCCGTCGGGATATAGACGCCGGACGCCAGGCCGTGCAGGGCCTGGAAGAGCGCCAGGGCGTAGCCGATTTCCCGCCCCACTTCAGCGGCCTGGAGGTAAAACGCTTCGGCCTCTGCCAGGGCATTGGTGTCAGTGGCGCATGACCCCAACCGGATCAGGGCATCGGCGCGCTGGGGGGAATCGGGGGCGCAGAGGGAGAGGGCCTCGGTGGCCAGCCTCCTCGCCGCGTTGTACTGCCCCAGGCGGAAGCGGACACGGCCCACGGCCAGCAAGGCGGCAGCGATATGCTCCGGATGCCCGTCCGCCCGCGCCATCTCCAGAGCCCGGCACGCGCACCGGAGGGCAGACGGCAGGTCGCCGGATTGCTCCAGAGATAGGCTCTCGTCTATCAAAGAGGCAATGGACGGCCTGTTCATTGTGTCCCCTGCGTCTTTGCATGGCCTCAGACCAGGGGTCCCGGGGTATGGTTTGACTTGCTCAGGGTCTTCGGCCAGTTGCCTGAGCGGCTCCTCAGCAGCCGCGCACTGGTCGGCCGGGGTCGCCTATGCCTTCCGTGCCGATGGTCCAACACCTCCGCCGTCCGCCCGATGTTCGGCCGGAATTGGTGTGGGGGTATCCCTGGAGGAGCAGGGTGTGTTGCCCGTCGTCTACAACCTGGTGAGGAAGGGGATGAGGAAGCCCGCCCATAGTATACTCCTTCTGGCGGGATTGGCAATCCGCCGGTATAGTTCTGAGCCGGACTGGATAAACCGCCAGATAGAAGCCGGGAGGTGCTGATCTATAGGAGAAGCCGCAGGAGGGGCTGGCAGTGGCCTCAGAGCGGGGGGTAACCATCGCGGTGGACGTCGTCCCCACGCCCGAACTGCGGGCGGAGGGGCTGGCGTGGGAGGTCGTCCGGCGGATCCAGAACCTGCGCAGGGACGCGGGCTTTGAACCGGACAACCGCATCGTGACGGTCTATGGGGCGAGGGGCGAACTGGCGGAGGCGATCGCGGCCCGGCGGGAGTGAAAGGTAGGTCGGATTGATAACCCGACCTACCTGAATAGGGGCGAACTGGCGGAGGCGATCGCGGCCTGGCGGGAGTACATCGCGGCGGAGACCCTCAGCGTGGAGTTGCGGGCCGGCGAGCCGGAGCCGGATATGGCCGTCGCCGAGGACCGGGGGGACGGCCATCCGCTGCGGCTGGGGGTCCGGCGGGTCTCCCGGTGAGGGGCCGCGGTTCCACAACACGCCGGGCAGGTCATTGCAGCAGCGGGATGTGCCCGTCCCTCTCGCGGGCGGAGACGGCCGGGCGGTCGCTTCACGGCCGATTCAACCGGAATTGGATCACCTGCCGCGCACTGGTCACCACGAACAGTTCGTTCTGGTCGTTGAACGCCATCGCACGGACAGCGCCCTCCACCCCAAACATGCCAAGATAACCGCCGGCCGCGTCAAAGACCTTAATGCCGTCAAAGTCGGCGGCATAGATGCGGCCCTGGTTATCCACCGCGATGGCGTATATCGGGCTGCTGAACTGCCCCGGCGCATCGCCGCGACCACCGAAGCGGTCCACGAACCGGCCCTCCGGCGTGAATTTGAAAATGGTCGGCTCGAACACGCCGGCGACGAAAACGTTGCCCAGTCCGTCCACCGCCAGATAACCGATGGATTCAGACTCGCCGGTCAGCGAACGGACCACGTCCGTAAGCACCTGCGCGACGTTGCCTTCCGCATCGAAGCGGACCAGGCTGTCGTAATCACTGATCGCGAGCAGGCCGCCATCGGGCGTCAGCGCCACTGCTTCCAAGTGGGCACGCGGCTGCTCCAACCGGCCGAGCGGCCGGCCGGTCGCGCCCTCCACGCGCAGAATCTTCCCATCGGCGACGACATAGACCGTCCCCCGGCGGTCCGCCGTCATGCCAAAGATGTGCGTTTCGGCATCGCCGACAGCCCACTGCGTGATGAACGCGCCGGTCGGGTCGAACACCTGGACACGCCCGCCAGTGTATTCGGCGACGTAGATGTGGCCCGCGCCGTCCACCGCGATGCTGCGCGCGTCCTGGAACCAGCCCGGGCCAATGCCCTCGCCGCCGAACTGGAGCACTGCGCTCGCATACGCCGTGACAAGCCCCCTCTGCGTCGCAGCGGGCGAAAACTGGAACCCCTTTTCCGGCTCACTGCCACTGTACTCCAGAACCGTCTCGCCGCCGATTTTGATCCAGATGTCCAGGTCAGAACAAGTGCCATCCTTGTCTCTGGTTCCAAAGATATGAGCCGTGCCGCGCGCCCGGGGACCCCGGATCGCGACCTGCAGGTTGACGACCTGGCTGCCATCCAG
>DAOUBO010000401.1:0-1962 GCA_034432695.1 Anaerolineae bacterium
CGTGGAGCCAGATCGGAAAAGCGGCAGGCGCTTTCAAAGTGCCTGCCGCTTTCTTGCTTTTCGCACTGCTCCTGCTGGCGGCCTGCGCGTCGGCCCCGGAGCGAACCTTCAGCGGCGACCAGGCCTATGCGCATGTCCTGCAGCAATGTGGCCTGGGCCCCCGGCCCACAGGGTCCCCGGCGAACCGGGCCCTGGGTGACGCCATCATCGCCCATCTGGAACACTGGGGATGGGCCGTGGAGACCCAGGAGTTCGCCTATCGGGGGACTCCGGTCCGCAACATCGTCGGGAAGGCCGGAGAGGGGCCGGTCGTCATCGTCGGCGCGCACTACGACACCCGCCGCGCCGCCGACCAGGAGGACCCGACCCAGCCCGTCCTGGGAGCCAACGACGGCGCCTCCGGCACTGCCGTCCTGATGGAACTGGCGCGCGTCCTGGAGAAGGAGCGGCTCCGTCGTCAGGTCTGGCTGGCCTTCTTTGACGCCGAGGACAACGGTAATCTGGACGGGTGGGAGTGGTGCGTCGGGTCCTCGTATATGGCGGCGAACCTGACCGTCCGCCCCGAGGCCGTCGTCGTCGTGGATATGGTCGGCGATGCCGACCCGCAGTTCTATCTGGAGCACAACTCCGACCCGGCCCTCCAGCGGCACCTCTGGGACCTGGCGGCCACTCTGGGCTACACGACCACCTTCATCCCGGAATATCGCTGGGCCATCTACGACGACCACGTCCCCTTCGCCCGGCTGGGCATCCCGGCAGTGGACATCATTGATTTTGACTATCCCCACTGGCACACCACCCGGGATACTCCCGACAAGGTCAGCCCGGGGAGCCTGGAACGCGTTGGCCGCCTGCTGGAGGTCTGGCTGGAAGGGGAATAGACGAGGGTGGGGGAAAACCTATGCCGAAATTCGTCCTGCAAACTCACCTCCAGGGGAAAACGGCCCTTCTCCCAGCGTTCTTCGTCGCCAACCTGTTGTTCAACGTTCTCGCCAGCACTGGCTTCAAACTCTCCGCCCAGAGCCCCGACTGGCGCCGTTTTCTCTTCTGGCAGATCGTCGGGAACCTCTCGGGCTTCATCGCCGTGCTGACGCTCACGGGCATCCTGCGCTATGTCCCCCTGTCGGTGGCCTACCCGGTCACGATGGGGCTGGCGGTCGTCGGAGTCCAGGTTCTGGCCGCGGCGCTGCTCTTCCGGGAGACGGTCTCCCCAGCCCAGTGGCTGGGCACCGCGCTGGTGGTCGCGGGGATCCTCCTGATCGGGGGGCGGTGATGCGGCCTCTCGTGCGGGCGTTTGACCGCTTCCTCTGCTGGGCGACCGGAGTTTTTGAGTTCTGCCATCACCCCGATTGCATCCTTCGTCTCCAGTGGGCGCGGGCGCCGCGCGACCTCGCCCTCTCCGATGGGGCGCACGTCCGCAGGGGGGCGAAGGTCCTGATGCTCCATCTCCGGAACGAGTATCTCCCGCGGCCGGGGCCCAACGGCCCCGACCTGGTCTGGGCGGCGCAGGTCCGGCAGATGCTCCTTTTCTCGCTGAAGGAGACGGCCCGCTGGCTGATGGAGCAGCCGGACGTGGAGACCGTGGAAGCGATCGGCGGCATCACCGTTCTGGCCTTCTCCGAGGACGGGCGGGTGGCCCCGCTGATCCGGCGGCTGGGGTTTGACGTTTTCCCCTACCGGCGCGCGCTGGGCCGGTTCGGGGAGTTCTGGGAGAACTTCTATACGTGGGCTATCATGTGGACGTTTGCCCCGACCTCCCTGCGGAGCCGTTCCCTGCTTCGCCTCCGCAGGGCGGAAATCTGGATCGCCCGTGCGGCGTTTCTCCGCAGGTATCTGGGGGAAGGGCCGGGATGAGCGAGCGAGCGGAGCCGATCTATCGTCCCACCATCAAGGAACTTCCGACGTCGGAACGCCCGCGGGAGCGGCTGGCCCGGCTGGGGCCCGGCGCGCTCTCCACCGCCG
>DAOUBO010000402.1:0-2118 GCA_034432695.1 Anaerolineae bacterium
TGGGGCGCCGCGAAGGGCCTCTCAAAGTCAAACTGCGGGATGATGCCACCATACAGGCAGTACCTTTCCAGTTGGTACCCCTCCTCAGCCACGTCCGCTGGGCCACCCGCTGCTCCAGGCTGGCCTGGAGTTCCGCCAGGCGGCCGATCATCTGGTTGAACGCGATGGACAGGAATGTCGTCTCATCGGTGGAGACCAGGTCCGCCCGGTGGTGCAGTTCCCCTCGCTCCACCCGGTCCATTACCTGGGTCAGACGCTGGATGGGGGTCGCGAGGGCACGGGTCAGGAGAACGGAGAAACCCACGGTCATCAACAGGACCAGCAGGCCGATGATGGGGAGATGAAACCGCAGGGCCTGCAGGACCAGGACCGGATTGGCGCCAGGAGCAACGGCCTGCTGACTTTTCTGAAAGGCGATGGACCCCATCATCACTACGGTCGTCAGGGCCAGGGCGGTGTAGATGACCAGCGTTCTGGTCTGAATACTGACCGTTGCCAGGTAGCGCTTCTGCAGAGAGGGGAGCCGGGGCGCCATCGCCTGCCGCACGGGCCAGAGAAACCAGTACAGGGCAAAATAGTAGTAGATGCTGACCCAGATGGTCGCAATGAAGCCGCCAATCAGCAGGTAGGGCAACACCCGGAGCGGGAACCGCCAGACGACCGTTATCCAGAGGACAGCCGGGGCGGTCACCAGCACCGTCGTATTCACGAACGCGAAAACGGCGAAACGCGCGGGGAAACCGGTAACCTCCCGCCAGGCCCTCCCGATGGTTTCCTCTGAATGCTGGCCCCTGGAAAGCCGCAGAACGGTGCTGGCCGTCCGGGTGATTCGCTGCGCGTACCAGATTCCTGTACCATCTGCGACCAAAACAAGTGGCAAAAGAAGCAGGATCAGATAGAAGACCTGCTCCGGGGTCAGCGCGACGGTAACCCAGACGTAATAGAGGCCGATGGCAGCAGCGGCGGGCCCGGAGGCCAGTTCGGCGATCGCGGTGGCCCTCCAGAAGTAGTTCGGCCCCCAGCGATGAAACAGGCGGTTCAGGACCAGCCAGTCTCTACGCACCCGGTTTTCGTTCATCCTCCCTCCACCGCGAGTGCTTCCCGATCAGGACCCCACACCCGGTGCGGGGGGTTCAGAGGTCAGGCGGACCATCACCCGGTCCGCTCCCAGGGCCTGGCCCAGTTCTCGCAGGGCCGTATGGAGGATCGTCTCCGGGTCCAGGGAGGCCCGCACCCGGGCGGTGATCTCGGCGATCCGGCGGTCCCGCTCGGCATGGCGGCGGGTCTCCTCCAGGAGGCGGGCATTCTCCAGCGCCAGCGCCAGCCGATCGGCGATGGCCTCCACAACCCCCACGGTATCAGGCGAGACCTCCGGCGCGGCGAAGCGCAGGTTCAGGACGCCGACCACCTGGCCGCGCAGTTTCATCGGGACGGCCAGGAGGGTGCCGATGACCCGGCCGTCTCCCTCCTCGTGGATGGGCTGCAGGACCGAACGGCCCTCCGCCAGGATCCGCCGGGCCTCCTCCGGCAGTTCCTCCACCGGTTCAGGAACCAGGCGGCGATAGCGGCGGCCCACCCACCGGCGACTCCGCCGTACGGTCTGCCAGGCCTCCCGGGTGTATTCCCCGTAGACCCGCTCCAGTTCCCCCACTGTCCGCTCCATCTGCTCCAGCGTGCGGGCGTTCTCTATCGCCAGGGCGATCTGGTCGGCCATGGTCTGCAGGACGGCCACGTCTTCTTCCGTAAACGCCGCTGGCTCTTCGGACTGCACGTCCAGCACGCCGATCACCCGTCCTCCCGCCCTCAGGGGCAGAGCCATCTCCGAGCGGGTCCGCGGCAGGTCGGGGTTATCAAAGAAGACGGCATCTTCGCCCACGTCCAGCGCGATGCGGGGCTGCCCCGTCCCCGCCACATAGCCGACGATGCCGACCTCGCCCACCCGCAACCGGTGGCCCCGGGCCAGCATGCGCTGGCCGCCCTCGGAAGAGGCGGCCTGGAGGACCGCGTACTCCCCCCGCTCATCCAGGAGGAAGATGCCCGCGTGGTAGAAGCCGAAGCGGTCGGAGATGAGGCGGACGGTCTCGTTCAGCAGGGCCTCCAGGTCGCGGATTTCGGCAG
>DAOUBO010000403.1:0-2824 GCA_034432695.1 Anaerolineae bacterium
CGAGGGCGGGCTGAAGGGGGTTCCCCCCGGCGCCCGCCCCGTTGTGCTGCTCACCCAGCGCGACCCCGGCCCCAGGCCGGAGGCGGCGACCGTCGCCCGCCACCTGCTCCTGGGACGTCGCATCCGGCGGGTTGTCCTGGCTAACCTGCGCGCTCCGAACCCCGTCCTGGAGGTCTGGGAATGAATCCCGTCGGTGCGATCGTGCTGGCGGCGGGTGCTTCCACCCGCTTCGGCCAGCCCAAGCAACTACTGGACTGGCACGGCCTCCCGCTGGTCGCCCATGTCGCCGACCAGGCCCTCGCCGCGGGGCTGGACCCTGTCGTGGTCGTCGTGGGGTGCTGGGCGGAGGAGGTGCGGGCCGCCCTGGCCGGCCGCCCCGTCCGGCTGGCGACCAACTGGCGCTGGGAGGAGGGCCTGAGCACCTCCGTCCAGACCGGGCTCGGCGCGCTTCCTCCGGAGACCGGGGCGGTCGTCTTTCTTTCCTGCGACCAGCCCCTGGTCTCCGCTAACCTCCTGCGAGAACTGGTCGCCCGCTTCCGGGAGACCGGGGCCCCCATCGTCTGCGCGGCACACGGGGGCCGGTGGATGACCCCGGCCCTTTTTGCCCGTCCGCTCTTCCGGGAGTTTTTTGAGGTGACGGGAGACCAGGGAGGACGGGTCCTGATGGCCCGGTATGCCGACCGGGTGGTGCCGGTGGAGGTGGCCGACCCCCTCCTGCTGACGGACGTGGATACCCCGGAGACGTACCAGGGCCTGCTGGAACGGACGGCGCCTCCGGAGCCGGGCGCGCTGTTGCGCCGCCTCCGCCATCTGATCGTGGATATGGACGGCGTGCTCTGGCGGGCCGACGAACCGATGCCTGGCCTGAAGGATTTCTTCGCCTTTCTGGAGGAGCGGGGCATCCGCTTCGTTCTGGCGACCAACAACGCCAGCAAGCGGCCTCAGGAGTACCGGGAAAAACTGGCCCGCTTCGGCGTGGAGGTCCCTGTGGAGGCCATTCTGACCTCCGCCGAGGCGGCTGCGGCCTACCTGGCCTCTCAGGCCCCGCCGGGGACGCCCGTGTATGCGATTGGTGGGGGTGGCGTTCAGCACGCCCTGGCCGAGCGCGGCTTCGTCCTGACCGACGAGGGCGCAGAGTACGTCGTCGTGGGGTGGGACCCCGACCTGCACTGGCGGAAACTGGCGAGGGCGGCGCTGCTCCTTCAGCGGGGGGCACGCCTGATCGGCACCAATCCCGACCTCACCTATCCCACGCCGGAGGGAGTGGTTCCGGGCAACGGCACCAACCTGGCGGTTCTGGAGTTGACGACGGGGATCCGGCCTGTGGTTATCGGGAAGCCGGAGCCGTGGCTGTATCGGGCCGCGCTGGAGCGGATGGGGGCCTCGCCGGAGACGACCGCCGCGGTGGGGGACCGGCTGGATACGGACATCCTGGGCGGGAAGCGGGCCGGGCTGGCGACCATCCTGGTCCTTTCCGGCATCACCACGCCGGAGGAACTGGCCCGCCCCCCCCTCCGACCCGACGCTGTCTTTCAGGACATCGCGGACCTGACGGCCTGCTGGCGTCGGGCGCTCTCCGGCTGAAGGCGGCTCTCCGGTTTTCCTTTCCGGGCCGCGCTATTGCGACGCGAGAGGGGGGTCCTGTGGAGGATTCGGCCGCCACAGGACCCCCCTTCTCCTACCGGCTATCGGAGCACCTTCGGTGGTCCTTCCGGCCGGGCCCCGACGGCCTCCGAGTACAGCTGGTAGGCGTCGCCCACGGTGCGGACCTTCCAGGCCGCCTCTATCGGAATGGGGATGCCCAGTTCCTCCAGGCGCAGAAGCATCTCCACCAGTTTGATGGAGTCGGCCATCAGGTCCTCCACGAACGACGCCTCTGGCAAGACCAGGTTTTCATCCACATCCAGTTCCTCGGCCACGATGCGGCGGAACTCCTCAAAGGTGATTTTCCCCGGCATCATAACCTCCCGATAAGGGCCTACAGGGGTTTCTGGTACACCCGGAACTGCTTGTACCGCTCCGCGCCCCAGCGCTGGGCGACCAGGTTCATCATCAGATTATACTCCCCCGTAACCGATCCGTCCAGCCAGGCGTATCCCCGCCGGATAAACCCCCGGATGACTCCCAGGTAGAGCAGCGCATCTATCCCGCGCATCCGGTACCGATCCAGCACGCCCATCAACTTGAACGAGGCCACATCTATCCGGCGCATCCAGCGGCGAACCTGTAATGCGTTCAAGAGGGATATACGCCCGTTCAGGCGGATGAGAACCCGATTGATGTCTGGGATCGCTACCCCAAATCCCACTGGCTCTCCGTCTATCTCTGCGATCAGTGCCATCTCCGGGTCTATGATCCTGCGGAGAGAGTTGGCCAGCGCGGTGAACTCCTCCTCCGCCATCGGGACGTAGTCCGGGAAATGCTTCAGCGTTTCGTTGAACAGGTGCCAGATGGTGTGGACTTCTCGGTCCCAGTTCTTCAGGTTGATCGGCCGCAGCGAGGCCCGGCTGACCCGCTGGGCGGCCTCCGCCACGTGCAGGATTTCCAGGGGGACGTTCTCCAGATTTTCCCCGATCTGGTGGCGGAAGATCCGGTAGGCGTAGAAGTCGGCGTGCTTCTCCATCCCGTACTGCTCCAGGAAGCGCGCGTAGTATGGGGGCGTATGGGATTGGAGCATCACGGGAGGACAATCGGCCCCGGCGATCAGCACGCCGCCGTGGTCGGATTGGGAGAAATTCATCGGGCCGCGGATGACCGTCGCGCCGTGTTCCCGGAGCCACTGGCTGGGGGGGGGCAGGAACGCCCGCCCCGGCGGGGGCGGGCG
>DAOUBO010000404.1:0-2380 GCA_034432695.1 Anaerolineae bacterium
GAAGGGGAAGGGGCCGGGCAGGAGGCGCGGCGGGGAGCCGGCCGGGGCCAGCAGCGCGGCCAGAAGAACGACGCACGCCGCCGTCTCCGCCACCGGAGCAGGCAGATGTTCCATCACGGTGAGCCCGCCGAGGGAGAGCCGCAGGAGGTACGCAGGGGGCATATGCCCATGCCAGTAGGTCATATTCAGGGGCGCCATCTTCGCGGCCACCCAGGCCCAGGGGAGATAGAGGAGGGCCACAGCCAGGGCCGGGGGAAAGAGCCAGCGGAGGGCCGTCCGGCGGCCGTCGCGGTCCATCCGCGCCCGCATCAGGAGCGCAACGAGCCCCTGCCCAATCAGCCAGAAGCCGGCCAGGGCCAGGGTGTAGAGGGCGGCGAGGGTCGTGGCGGCCCAGAGCCAGGCCCAGAACCGGCGCCGACGGGCCGCGGAGGGGGCGAAAGCCTCCAGCAACGCCACGTCGGCCAGGAGGGTCCAGGCCAGCAGAGGGCCGTACATGCGGACCTCGCGGGAGGCCCAGAGGAAAGGCGTGCCGACGGCGAAGAGGAGCGCCGCGGCCAGCGCGCCCGACCGCCGCCCGGTGAGGCGCCAGGCCAGCCGCGCCGCACTGGCGACGGTCAGAACGCCCAGGAGGACCGACGGCCAGCGGAGGGCGAACTCCCTCGCGCCAGCCAGGGGGATCCATGCCCGCAGCAGGAGGTAGTAGAGGGGCGGGATGACCTCCCGCGCGCTGAGGGCCAGCATCTCCCGCAGGGGCACCTGAGAGGCGGCCCACCAGCAGTAGGCCTCGTCGTACCAGAGGCTCCAGCGGTCCAGACCGTACGCGCGCAGGGCGAGGGCGAAAAGGAGGACAGGGGCGAGGAGCAGGAAAGCGGAGGGGGGAGAGGACCGGCGGCAGGAGCGGTTACCGGGCATATCGCGCAGTCCGCGGCCAGGAGACACAGGGATGGTCCCGGACATAGAAACGCCAGGGGACGGTGCGGGCCCGCAGGTCGCCCCGAACGCCGACGCGCGGGCCGGCGGCGACCCGGTCGTCGGAGACGGGCGTCCCGTCTTCCACGAAGAGGAGGGCGTCCGGCGCGCACATGTCGGCTTGATCCAGGCCCCGGTCAATCCCCATTGCCTGGCAGAGGCGGGCTGGTCCGGAGGTCAGGAGGGTCGGGTCGGCGACGCCGCGCCGTTCCCGCATCCGCTCCAGCCCCTCCAGCGGCTCCAGGGCCCGGATGAGGACCGCCGCCGGAAACCCCTCGGCCTCGGTGACGATGTTCAGGCAATGGTGGAGGCCGTAAATCTGGTAGACGTAGGCATGGCCGGGCGGGCCGTACATAGCCGCGTTGCGGGGCGTGCGGCCAAAGCGGGCGTGGGAGGCCAGGTCATCCTCGCCGATGTAGGCCTCCACCTCCACGATGCGGCCGCTCAGCCGCTCGCCGTCCAGCACCCGCACCAGGACCCGCCCCAGGAGGTCCCGGGCGACCTGGAGGGTATCGCGAGCGAAGAAGTCGCGGGAGAGACGGCTCATTTTCGTCTTCGGATCATCGCCTGCTTCATCCCACAGGCGTTCACTGAAGGGGCAATCGGAGGCGGCTGGCCTCCCAGGTGCCAACCGTAGGAGCGACCGGCAGGTCGGGGGCGACCGGCAGGTCGCCCCTACCGGGCCTTCGCCGACCCCGCTGTAGCGCAAAATTCATCTTGCGAGGCGCACAAGATAAATCTTGCGCTATGGGTTGACGCTTGTAGCACAGGATTCATCCTGCAACAGGCAAATATTACGCCTTAACACATTATTTGGGCGTTCGCCCGCTAGATGGTTTTGACCCCCCATCTCCCCCTGCCAGGAAAAGGAGAACAGGAGAGGGGTTTTTCCCCGCTGCCGAAGGCGAGCAGGGGAGGGGGCAGAGGGGTAGGGTAAGGGCGACAACCCGACAAGGATGCCCCGTGGACAAAGGGCCGGGGGCCTATCCCGGCCCAAAAACGCATTCAGGGAGGGATGGGGAGGCCAGAATGAACCACCCCAGCCACGGGATTATTATAGCCGCAAGGCGTGAGACACACAAGCGCACTTCAGCGCTGCAACTCCCAGAGGCGGCGGTAGAGGCCGCCCTGGGCCAGCAGGGCCTCGTGGGTCCCCCGCTCCACGATCCGGCCCCGGTCCAGCACCACGATCTCGTCCATCCCCTCCATCCCCACCAGGCGGTGGGTGATCCAGAGCACGGTCCGCCCCCGGGCCCGGCGGAGCAGCGACGCCACGACCTCCCGCTCCGTGGCCGGGTCCAGGTGGGCCGTGGGCTCGTCCACCAGCAGGATGGGCGCGCGCCGCAGAAGGGCCCGGGCGATCGCCAGCCGCCGGCGCTGACCGGCCGACAGGCGCTTCCCCCGCGCGCCC
>DAOUBO010000405.1:0-3589 GCA_034432695.1 Anaerolineae bacterium
TACATCCCGGCAGTTTATCCAAAGTTCGGGATCCCCAGAGAACCCGGAAACCTGCCCCGAAACGAGAAAGGGGGTTGGGGGGGCGGCGGCTTCGCCGCTGTTCCCAAACCCCTCTTCTTTCCCCTTCCCCGTTTTGAGAGGGGGATCGGAGGAGATTTTGCAGCGGCAGCCCGGCCGCTGCTGCAAAATCCATTTTTTTCATCCCCTCCCCACGCCCGCCGCCGAGCCGGAGGGGGTAGAGCAACTGCAAGCAGTTGCTCTACTCCAACATACCAGGGGCAAGAGGATGGGATGAGGGGGACACCCGACAGGCCCGCTCTCGTGGATAAGGGCCAGGGACTATCCCCGCCCAAAAACCTGCACTCGTAAGGGGACAATGGGGGGTGAGAGGAGCAAAATGGGCCTGTCAACCTGAGAGGCAGGCAGTTACCGTATCAGGGATCAGTGCCCAGGTAGGCGCGAAACCAGAAAAGACGGTCCGGGTGAGGATGCACAGTCAGGGGAAGACGTTCCAGTGTCTCAGGCGTATAAAAGCCGACCGCCAGATCCAGCGTGGAAACGTCCTGACAGGCTGATATGTCCACCTGAAAGGGATCAGCGAAAACCTGGCCGACTCGCCAGTTTTCATGAGAGGCGAACCCATTCAGGGGCGGATGGTCATCCTGCCCACAGAAACGGCCCTGAGAGTCCCAGACATGGAGAAACGCCGTATATCCCCTTTTGATCTCCCGGTCGGCTCGCCAGTAGAGGATGAGATGTAATCGGGAATTCACAACCCGGCCTGGCGCCCAATCGTAGCCAGGAAGCGTGATTTGGCCTGCCCACTGAGGCGGCGGATCCAACGTATGCTGAGGCACGATGGGGTATTCCTGTGCGATATCATACGCCAGAAACCAGGGTCCTCCCCCGATGAGTCGGTACTTCTGATGGATCTCCAGCAGCCAGGGGATATCTATGCCACCCCTCCATAGCACAGCCGGCGGCCGCAAAGCCAGCGTGTAGTAATCCTGGTTGATAACGGCCCATCCAGTAAACAGAAAATAAAAGTTGGGGCGGAAAGCCACCGGAACACACGAACGCGCAAAACAGTGAGCATGCTAATCTACCAAACCCTACTTGCGCTTGTGTTAAGATCCCGCAGCGCGCCGGATCAGGCCAGCCCGGGTTGCCGCTTTTCCGCCAACAACTGCTGGAACAGCATCTCATACGCCTCCGCTGTCCGCTCCGTACTCCACCGCCGGGCGATCTCCTCCCTTGGCCTCCGATACTGCTCCCGATTTCGGACGACCCGCAGGATAGCCTCCGCCAGGGCCCGGCTATCCCCCACCGGGATAATCTCCCCCATCCCGGTCTGCAGGACGGGCTGCCGAACCCCCGGCAGGTCGCTGGCAATAGAAGGCGTCCCGCAGAGCATCGCCTCTACCTGGACCAGCCCGAAGGACTCCGTGGAATTCAGGCTGGGGACCACGATGACATCCAGGTTGGGGTAAAACGCGGCCATCTCCCTGGGAGAGAGAACCCCCAGGAACGTCCACCGGTCCCGGTAGCGGGCGAAGAGGGGCGCCAGACGCCGGGCGTAGGCCTCCTCGCCCAGGACGTTCTGGTACTGCCCGGCAAAAAGGACGCGCGCGTCGGGATAGACTTCCAGGATGCGCGGCAGGGCCTCCAGCAGCACCTCCACGCCCTTCTCCGCGGCCAGCCGGGCCGCCATCCCGATGACCGGCCCCCTCCCGTCCAGCCCGACCCGCCGGGCGAACGCCCGGATTTCCTCCTCCGTTGCCGAGGGGAGTTCCACCGGCGGCGGGATGACCACGACTTTGTGCGCAAAGCGGGAAAGATACGGGGAGTGAACAGCGAAGTCCTCCGTATAGGCGACGACCCGGTCCGCCAGCAGGCCAGCCAGGTAGTTCATCACATCCACGACCCGGTTGACCAGGCCGTTGAAAGGTCCGGCGGGGAGTTTCAGATCACAGTGGTACGTCAGGGTGCAGGGCTTCCCCATCAGGCGGGCCCGCGCCGCCACCCCCGCCGCGTCAAACTGGGGCAGGTGCAGCGAAACCACATCGTGGGCGCGGACCAGCCGGGTCGCCATCCACCCGAAGGTCGGCATAATCACGCCCTTGCTGACCCGGAAGGCAACGGGGACCCGCACCACCCGGACGCTGTCCTGCTCCTCCTCCAGCGGGAGCGACCGGTCGTACCGGGAAGTCATCACCGTCACCTCATGCCCTCGTCGGGCCAGGCCGCGGGCCAGCCGCTCCGCGTAGATGGTCAAACCGCTGGTGTGCGGTCGGTAGTAGGTCAGGACAATGAGAACCTTCACGGCCAGACCGATGTCCTCCTACTCTTCCGCGAGGCTTTCCAGAGCCTCCACGAAAAGGTCTATCTCCTCGCGGGGGTTCATCTCCGTGACGCAGACCAGCATGTGGTTCTGAAGGTGCGGGTAATCCCGGCCCAGGTCATATCCCCCGATGATGCCCCACTCGTCCAGGAGCAGCCGGTTGATCTCGCCCACGGGCCGTGGACAGCGGACCACGAATTCCTTGAAGAAGGGCTTCTGCCGCAGGACGGTGTAACCTTCCAGCCGGTCAATCTGGTCGGCGGCGTAGTGGGCCTTATGGTAGCAAAGTTCAGCGACGCGACGCATCCCGCATCGGCCCAGCGCGGCCATGTAGACCGCTGCCGCCAGGGCAACCAGCCCCTGGTTGGTGCAGATATTGGAGGTGGCCTTCTCTCGCCGGATGTGCTGCTCACGGGTGGACAGGGTCAACACGAAGCCCCGCTTCCCCTCCGCGTCCACCGTCTGGCCGACGAGGCGCCCAGCCATCCGACGGACGTACTCCATCCGGGTGGCAAAAAAGCCCAGGTACGGCCCGCCGAAGTTCAGCCCCGCGCCCATGCTCTGCCCCTCGCCGACGACGATATCCGCACCGAATTCGCCCGGCGGCTTCAGCATCCCCAGCGCAATGGGGTCTGCCACGACGACGAAGAGAGCCCCTCGGGCATGAGCGGCCTCGGCATAGGGGCGCAGGTCCTCTATCTGGCCCAGGAAGTTGGGATACTGAACGATGAGACAGGCTGTCTCGTCGTCCACCAGCGTCTCCACCGGCACCGAGCCGTCCCCGTGATCCCCAACAATCGTCAGTTCCATTCCCTGGGTGTAAGTCCGGACAACGGCCCGGTATTCGGGGTGGACCCAGGGGGAGATGACGATCTTCTTGCGCTTCAGGCGATGGACGTTGATGGCGGTGATGACGGCCTCCGCGGTTGCCGTCGCGCCATCGTAGTGGGACGCGTTAGAGACCTCCATACCGGTCAGGTCGCAGATCATCGTCTGGTACTCAAAGATGGCCTGGAGCGTCCCCTGGCTGATTTCGGGCTGGTAGGGGGTATAGGCGGTGTAGAACTCGCCGCGGCGCAGGACAGCGTCCACCACCGCGGGGACATAGTGGCGGTAGGCTCCGGCGCCCAGGAAGCAGGGGCCATCGGCGGCCGTGAAATTGGCCGCCGCCAGGGCCTCCACCTCCCAGCGGACCTCCATCTCGGAGATGGCAGGAGGCAGGTTCAGTTCGGGAAACCGGGCACGTTC
>DAOUBO010000406.1:0-12612 GCA_034432695.1 Anaerolineae bacterium
CTGGGCCGGATGGGGGGACATGCCCCACCCGTCCTCCAGGTTGGGGTTGTGCCATATCTGGTAGTACCGGATGCGGGCGCCGGAGCGGGGGGGGGCGGGCTCTATCCGTGCCCAGGGGAACGACTGCCGCACCCAGGCGAAGCCGCCGTCGGCGACGAGGTCCAGCGCCTGCTCCGGGGGAAGCGGCGCGGCGTGGAGGGCGGCGTTGACGCAGAGGAGGGGGACGTCGGCATCGGCAACGGGTTCGGGCAGGCCCCGGGGGATGCCGCGCGTGGCGGCCCGGCCGTCGGCAACGACGGCCCCGCCCGCCAGGAGGATCAGGAGCAGAAGGAAGACCAGCAGGCCCAATCCCCAGAGGCTGCGCCTCTCCATCGGCGTCTCCCCGTGCCCTTCATTACCGGGAGGCTGTCGCCCGCAGGTAGTCCACGACCTCCCGGTACTTCTCCGGCGAGATGCGCCCCGCGTCCCGCAGGACCTCCAGCATCTGGCTCAGTTTCAGGACGGCGTGAAGCCGCATCCCGTGCTGGGCCAGGTCCTCCGCCCCACCCTGCTCCCGGTCTATCAGCACCAGCACGTCCTGCACCACCAGTCCGGCCTCCTGAAGGGGGGTGGCTGCTTCCAGTTTGCTATCCCCGCGGGTGATCAGGTCGTCCACCAGAAGGGCCCGCTCTCCCGGCGTGAAGGCCCCCTCAATGGCCCGCCGGGTGCCGTGCTCCTTGACCTCCCGGCGCGGGTAGATCAGCGGGCGGTTCAACTCCAGCGCCAGCGCGGTGCCGATGGGGAGCCCGGCGTAGGGGACAGCGGCGATGCGGTCAAAGGTCAACTCCTGTGCCAGCCGGGCCATCGCCCGCGCGACCTCCCGTAGGAGCGAAGGGTGACTCGCCAGCAGGCGCAGGTCAATGTAGATGGGGGAGGTCAGGCCGGATTTAAGGGTGAAGGTCCCGAACTGGACGCATCCCGCGTCAAACAGGCCGAGGATCAGGGAGGCCAGGGGGTCCAGCGCAGGCTGGGCCGGCGCGGGGGCCCGGCGGACCATCTCCACCCAGCGGAGGGCGGCGGCACGAGCCGCCTCGGCGAAGTCGGGGCCGGAGGAGGCGTAGAGGATGCCACGGGAGACGTTGAGGAGAGGGCCGATGCCGGAGGCCGTCGGGCCGTAGCGGACGGGGGCCTCCAGGTCGCCGCCCTGGGCCCCCAGGCCGGGGATGAGGAAGGGAAGGTCGGGCACCAGCGCCCGCAGGCGTCCCAGTTCCTCCGGATAGGTCGCGCCCACCACCAGCCCACCGGCGCCGGGGAACCGGGCATCCCACTCCCGGGCCAGCAGAGCCACCTCCTCGTAGAGGGGCCTCCCGGCAACATCCCGGTCCTGCAGGTCGGGCGCGGAGGGGTTGGAGGTCCGGGCAAGCAGGAAGGCCCCCCGGTCCTCCCGCTCCAGGAAAGGACGGAGGCCGTCCAGGCCCAGGTACGGGTTGACGGTCACCGCGTCGGCTCTCAGGATGTCAAAGGCGAAGCGGGCGTAGGCCGCGGCGGTGTGGCCGATATCCCCGAACTTCCCGTCCAGAATGATGGGGACGTCCTCCGGGACGGCCTCCAGAACAGCCCGGAGCGCCTCCAGGCCGGCGGTGCCGTGGGCCAGCCAGAAGGCCAGGTTGGGCTTGTAGGCGCAGGCCAGGTCGGCGGTGGCCTCCACGACGGCCCGCCCGAAGCGGGCCAGCGGGTCGTCGGCCCGCCGAACCGACTCCGGCAGTTGCTCCAGGACGGGGTCCAGGCCGACGCAGAGCCAGGATTTCCGGCGCTCCTGAGCAGAACGCAGTCGGTGGAGAAACGGTTTGTCGGACATCCCTTCACGCTCCAGGCTCAACGAAGGGGGGCAGGAGGCGACAGCGCCTCGTCGCCGGATGGACGGCCCTGATTCCGGCCCAGGGCCTTGTTGATCTCCGCGATGGCCGCCGGGACAACGATCAGCGGGAGCAACACGCCCCACTCCCGCCAGCCCAGCGGGACGGTGTCAAAGATCGGCTGCAGGAAGGGGACGTACACGGCGGCCAGCAGTAAGACCAGCGAAAAGGCCACCGCATATTGCATATACGGGTTGGTGAACACACCCAGTCGGAGGAGGGGATATCGCTCAGAGCGAATGGTGTACGCCAGGGGCAGTTCACCCAGGGCCAGCGCCACAAAAGCCATCGTCCGGGCCAGCATCAGGTCGCCATTGCCCCACCTCATCCCGAACAGGAAAGCGGCGAGGACGACAGCGGTCAGGGAGAGGCTGATGAGAACAATCCCTCGGAGCATCGGGCGGTTGATGACCGGCTCCCTCGGCGGGCGCGGGGGCTGGTCCATAATGTCCGGGTCGCCCTTCTCCATCCCCAGGGCCAGCGCGGGCGCGCCATCCGTCAGCAGGTTGATCCACAACAGCTGGATGGGTGTCAGGGGCGGCAGGTACCCCGCCAGCGTCGCCAGGAAGATGGTCAGAATCTCCGCGATGTTGGCTGAAAGGAGATAGAAGACGAATTTGCGGATGTTGGAGTAGATGACCCGGCCCTGCTCTATGGCGGCGACGATGGAGGCGTAGTTGTCGTCGGTGAGGACCATATCCGCCACCTCTTTGGTGACGTCGGTGCCGGTGATGCCCATGGCCACGCCGATGTCGGCCCGCTTGAGGGCCGGCGCGTCGTTGACGCCGTCGCCCGTCATCGCCACGATATGCCCCCGCGCCCTCAGCGCCTCCACGATGCGGACCTTGTGCTGCGGGCTGACGCGCGCGAAAACGTCTATCCGCTCTATCCGCTCCCGCAGTTCGTCATCGGTCATCGCGTCCAGTTCAGCGCCGGTGACCACCTCTCCATCTGGGCGCAGGAGATGGATGTCGCGGGCGATCGCGCGGGCGGTGTCGACGTAGTCGCCGGTAATCATCAGCGTACGGATGCCGGCCCGCCGCGCCTTCTCCACCGCCGGACGGACCTCCGGGCGGGCCGGGTCCCGCATCGCGACCAGCCCGATGAAGGTGAGGTCGGCCTCCAGCCGATCGGGGTCCTGGGAGCGGGCGAGTTCCTCGGCCTCCTCGGGCAGGAGCCGACAGGCAACGGCCAGCACCCGCAGGGCCTCCCGGCCCAGGTCCCGGTTGACGTTTTCAATGTGGGCCCGCCGGGCGGGGGTCATCGGGACGCTCACCCCGTTCTGCAGGATGTGGGTACAGCGGGGGAGAAGGGAGTCGGGGGCGCCCTTGACGAAGACGACATAGCCGCCGGGCCGCTCTCCCTCCGGGCCGCGCGGCGGGCGCCCGTCCACCCGATGGACCGTCGCCATCCGCTTCCGGTCGGAATCAAAGGGGATCTCCCCTACCCGCGGCCACTGGGCCTCCACTTCCTCCCGCCAGAGCCCGGCCTTGGCCGCGGCAACGACCAGCGCTCCCTCCGTGGGATCGCCCACCATCCGGTAGCCGTCGCCATCTCTCTCCAGCTGGGCATCGGAGCAGAGAAGCCCACCCCGCAGGAGGGCCAGCAGGTCGGGATAGTCGTGGGGGTTGATGGGACGGCCGTCGGCGAAGAAGCCGCCGGCAGGCTGATACCCCTCTCCGGTGACGTCCACCCGCATATCCCCCACGTAGAGGCGGACAACGGTCATCTGGTTCTGGGTAAGAGTGCCCGTCTTATCGGAGCAGATCGCGGTGGCGGACCCCAGGGTCTCCACGGCGGGGAGACGGCGAATCAGCGCGTTGCGGCGGACCATCTCCCGCATGCCCAGGGCCAGGCAGATGGTAACGACGGCGGGGAGACCCTCCGGGACGGCGGCGATGGCCAGGCTGACGGCCGTGAGGAAGAGTTCCACCACCGAGTCCAGATACTCCCGGAAGTAGGCCGCCGGGCCTGCCTGGAAGAGCAGGCCCAGATTGGTATCGGCGATGAGCGTCTCCAGGAAGACGATGCCGCAGATGGCCAGAGCGGCCGTTCCCAGCCAGCGGCCCAACTGGTCCAGGCGACGCTGGAGGGGGGTGGCCTCTTCCTCGTAGGACTGGATCAACTCGGCGATGCGGCCCAGTTGGGTCTGCATGCCGGTTGCGGTCACCACGCCCTTCCCGCGCCCGTAGGTGACGATGGTGCCCATGTAGGCGGAGTTGACCTGATCCCCCAGGCCCGTCTCTTCCGGAAGGACGGTATCGGCCTGCTTCTCCACCGCCACCGACTCCCCGGTGAGCGACGCCTCGTCTATCCGCAGGTTGACGGCCTCTATCAGCCGCAGGTCGGCGGGGACGTAGTTGCCGGCCTCCAGGAAGACGATGTCGCCGGGGACCAGTTCCCGCGCGGGAACGGTGACCCGATGTCCGTCCCGGAGGACGCGGGCGTCGGGAGCAGCCATCTTTTTGAGCGCGGCGAGAGCCTCCTCCGCCCGCCGCTCCTGGATGACGCCCAGGACGGCGTTGAGGAGAACGATGGCGAGGATAGCGATGGCCTCCTCCAGTTCTCCGAGGACGAGGGAGATAAGGGCGGCCGCGATGAGGAGGAGAACGAGGAAGTTGCCGAACTGGTCCAGGAGCATCTGCCAGAAGGTGGGGCGGGGCCGCTCCGCCAGTTCGTTGGGGCCAAACTGCTCCAGACGGCGGCGTGCCTCCTGAGAACTCAGTCCCTGCCGGGGGTCCGTTTGCAGAACGGCGAGAACTTCGTCAACGCTCCGCGCGTGCCAGGGCAGCGCGGAGGGAAGCGGGTCCTGCCGCAAAGCGTTGTCCATCTGACGGTTACCTCCATGCCAGGGGAGATGTCGTTCCCTTCCTGACCTGTCGGAGATGATACCTCAAAGGGCGGCGGAGCGCAACCGCGCCGGGGGGCGGGGGGAATGGTTTTGGGGCGGTCGGGGCCCGCCGCAAAACCGGGACGACAAAGAACGCACCGCTGCCCGTGGGCAGGGTGCGTTCGGAAAAGGGGTGGGGAGGGGGTTACGCGCCAAAAGTTCGGTTGAACAATTGCATCAGCCGCGCCTTCCGGCGGGCGGCGTTGTTCTTGTGGAGAATGCCTTTTTCAGCGGCCTTGTCCAGCGCGCTGTAGGCCAGCCGGATAGCCTCCAATGCGGCCTCTTTCTCCCCGGAAAGGATAGCCAGCCGGGCCTTCTTGACCATCGTGCGGGCCCGGGAGCGGAACATCTGGTTGCGCAGTCGCCGCTTCCGGTTCTTCCGAATGTTCTTGAGCGCCGATTTCGTGTTCGCCAACGCTTTCCTCCAGAACCCAGGTCTGATAGTGGCCCTATTTTACCGCAATTTGCGGATTTTGTCCAGAGGGAGGTTATCGGCCCAGTTGTTCGGCGACGCTCTCAAGAATGATTTCCGCCGCGATCCGGGCCCCGATGCCGGGCAGAAGGCTGCATTTTTCAAACCCCTTCGCGGCGGCGAAAGCCGCCATGTTCTCTGGACTGGCCGCCGGATCCATGTAGCGCCCGAAAATGACGGCTTCCTGGAGTTCGGGGCATCGCACAAACCCCACCGTCTCCTGGAAACGGGGCATAAATCTCCGGGCCGCCTGGATCGCCGCCCCGGTCGCCTCATAATTCAGCACGTTCAGGCTGCCAAAGTAGAGCCCGAGAGCGATCAAACCACCCGTTACCGCCCCGCACATCCAGCCGGTTCCGCCGAAGCCCGGAAACGGCGAGAGGGCCTGGATAATCTCCAGATTGCCCAGGCCGAACTCCTCCAGCAGCGCCAGCGCCGTCCCCTTCGCGCAGTTGCGGGCCAGGAAGTTGTACTCCTCTGCCCGCCGCTGCACCCGGTCCAGAATTTGCTCCCGGTTCGCCAGAACCTCTTCCGGGTTGAGGACTTTGCGGGGAATCCCCTCCTCGGCCAACCTCCGGTATCGGGCCGTAATGGCCTCTATATCCCACTCCCGTTCGGCCAGTTCCTGTAACCTCGCTTGCAACGCTGCGTAGTCCACCATCCGGCACCTCCTGAAAAGAGAGGTACAACACCGACGCGCTCATCCTCCGTCCAGCAGAATGCGCGCGTCCAGGATGCGGTATCCCTTTTCGTAAACCCGGACCGGGTTCAAATCTATCTCCCGGATCTGCGGATACCGGGCGGCCAGCCGGGAGACCTGGGCCAGCAGTTCCGCAAGGCCCTCCACGTCCTTCGGCGTCTCGCCCCGCAGACCCTGCAACACGCGGTAGGCCCGGGTCTCCCGAATCATCTCCAGAGCAACCTCCCGATCAAAGGGTGCGACGCGGAAACTCACGTCCCGGAACAGTTCCACGAACACGCCTCCCAGGCCAAACATCACCGTCGGGCCAAACTGGGGGTCACGCGTGACCCCGATGATACATTCGGGGCCCGGCGGCGCCATGGGCACGACCAGAACACCGTGGACCTCCGCCTCAGGAACCGCCTGCTGGACGTCCTGGAGCAACCGGTCGTAGCCCTGGCCGACCGCCTCCGGGCCCTGAAGGTTCAGGCGAACGCCGCCGACATCGCTTTTATGAATGACCTGGGGAGAGACGACTTTGAGCGCGACGGGACCGCCCATCGCCACCGCTGCCTGCTGTGCCTCCTCGCGGGTGTGCGCCAGAACATGGGGCATCACGCCAATGCCATGGTCGGCCAGAAAGGCCAGGGCTTCGGGCTCCAGCAAATGCCTTCCCTCCGCCGCCGCCCGATCCAGCAGAGGATGAGAGGCCGGGGGGAGATCCTCCAAGGGATGACTCACGCTGAAGGTCGCCCGGACCAGGATCGCCAATGCACGCACCGCTGCATCGGGCGTATCAAACGTGGGGATGCCGTTCTCCTCCAGGTAGCGACGGGCCTCCGTCACCGTCTCGTTGACCGTGAAACAGGCCACAACGGGCTTGTCAAACTCCCGGACAACGGGGACGATAGCCTGCGCGACGTCCATCGGCGACAGAAAGGTGGGGGGAATGCTGTTGAAGACGACCATATCCACGTTGGGGTCGGCGAGAATCAGGCGCATAGCCTCGCGAAACTCCCCGGCCATCGCCGCCGCGGAGGTGTCCACATACCCATTCGGCCGGCAGACCGTCGCCATCGGAGGGAGCAGGGCCGTCAGTTTCTCGCACGTTTCCCGGCTCATCGGCGCCAGTTGCAATACGTCGCTGGACTCCACCTCGTCTGTGCTGATGACGCCCATCCCCCCGGCTTCGGTCAGGATGCAGACCCGGTTGCCGCGCGGCCGGGGCAGCATAGAAATCGCTTTGGCGCCCCCGATCAGGTCCTGCATGGTAGGGACACGCACAACACCGCACTGTTGGAACGCGCCGCTGTAGACCGCGTCCGAACCGGCCAGCGTGGCCGTATGGGAAAGTGTGGCCCTGGAGCCACTCTCCGTCCGCCCAACCTTGAGGACCAGCACCGGCTTCTTCCGGGTGACCTGGGCGGCCACACGCATAAACTCCCGGCCGTCCCGAACTCCCTCCATGTAAACGAGGATGACGCTGACCCTTGGGTCGTCGCCGTAGTCCTCAATCAACTCCACATTGGAGACATCGCACATATTGCCGACGTGGCCGAAGCGTGCGAACCCCAGCGGTTTCGGTTGACTGAGGGCCAGGGTCAGCAGGGAGCCACCCAGCGCGCCGCTCTGGGTCACGTAGCCGATGTTGCCCGGAATCAGCCGGACTCCCGGATGGAAACCGGTGATGAGCCCTGTCTCGGGGTTCATAATCCCGATGCAGTTGGGCCCGAAGACGCGAAGGCCCGAGCGGCGGGCGATTTCGGCCAGGCGTTGCTGCGCTTCCACGTTTTCCGGGATCCCCGTCTCGGCGAATCCGGCGGAGATCACGACGACCCCTTTGACGTCCCCGCGCCGCTCAATCTCCTCCATCACGGCGACGGCTGCCCGGCCCGGCAGGCACACCACAACGAGGTCCACCGGATCCGGGATCGCCGCGACGGAGGGGTAACAGGGCAACCCCAGGAGTTCCTCTTCGTTGGGGTTGACTGGATACACCCTGCCCCGGTAGCCAGCGGTGAGCAGAGTCCGTACAACCTGGTGGCCCGCCTTGAAGGGGTCCCGGGAGGCACCGACGACGGCGACGGAGCGGGCTTCAAAAATCTCACGCAGGGATACAGACATCGCGGTTTCCCCTCAGGCCCATTCTGGCCGAGAGCACAGGCCCCCGGGCCTGATGGCACACTCCCCGGCCCGGCGACCTGTGCCCCATAGCCCGATCAGCGCGGCTCCTCTCCGGTGAAGACCGGCGGACGCTTCTCCAAAAAGGCCCGCATCCCCTCCGCGCGGTCGGGCGTTGCATGCACTTCCATCGCGCGCTCCAGTTCAAAGGCCAGCCCTTCCTCCAGCGGCAACTGCTCCGCGGCCAGAATCGCGGCCTTGGCCCTGGCCAGCGCGATGGGTGCCCGCGAAGCGATCCGTTCCGCCATGCTGCGCGCGGCGTCCATCAACTGGGCCGGCGGGACAACCCGGTTGACCAGACCCACCCGCGCGGCTTCCTCGGCGCCGATCAGGTCGCCGGTGAAGATCAGTTCAGAGGCAACCCCCCGGCCCACCAGGCGCGTCGTGCGCTGCGTGCCGCCCAGGCCGGGGATGATGCCCAAGCCAACCTCAGGCAACCCCAGGCGCGCCTCGGACGAAGCGATGCGGATATCGCAGGCCAGTGCCAGTTCCAGCCCGCCGCCCAGCGCGAAGCCGTTGATCGCGGCGATCACAGGCTGCGGCAGGGTCTCAATCTCCCGCAGGACGCGCTGGCCCAGTTCGGTGAAGGCGCGCATCGCCTGGGGGTCGTCCGACAGCGCCATCATTTCCTTGATGTCGGCTCCGGCGACGAACGCGTCGCCCTCCCCGGTCAGGATAACGACGCGCACCGCGCGGTTGGCGCGCACCTGGGCCAGGACCTCCTGCAGGTCGCGCAGCACCTTGCTGTTCAGCGCATTCATAGCCTCGGGACGGCTCATCGTGATGGTCGCGATGGGGCCATCCACGCTCAGGCGGACGTAGCGCAGAGGCCAGGGCTCACCCCTGGCCGCCTGCTTCTTGAGCAGGTCCGGGACAAGGCCAGGATGCTTCTCCTCGGCAAGCCGCATCCACTCCGTCACCCGGTCCCATCCCATATCGTTCATCAGGGCGAACGGCCCCCTGGCCCAGCGCAGGCCAACCGTGGTGCCCCGGTCCACATCCTCTATCGTCGCCACCCCCTCCTCCACAACGCGCGCGGCGACGGCACACGTTACGGCCAGCAGCCGCTCCGCCACAGCCGGCTTCCGGGCCGGGTCCACATCGCCGGAGAGGTCCCACAACTGCCCGGACTCATAGAGTTCCCGCAGCGCCCTCGCCGGAGTGTAGAAGGGGCCAATGGACTCGGAGAGGGAAAGCGCGGCGTGGTAGGCAAGGGGAACGCCAGAGACGTTGATGAGTTTGAAGGGTCCCATCGTGACCCCGAACGCCTCACACGCGGCCGCGTCAATCGTTGGGATATTGGCCACCCCCTCATCCAGCAGACGGATGGACTCGTTGTACCAGGCGATGAAAATCCGGTTGACGGCAAATCCCGGCGAGTCCTTGACGAGAATGGGCAGTTTGCCGGTGACACGGCCGAAGTTCAGAAGCGTCTCAACGACCTCGGGCGCGGTCTGGGGCGTCCAGACCACCTCCAGGAGTTTGTTGATGACCGGCGGGAAGAAGTAGTGCAGTCCGCCGAAGAGGTGTGGCCGCCGGGTGACTGCGGCCAGTTCGGCGACGCGGAAAGACGAGGTATTGGTGGCAAAAATCGTCTCGGGCTTGCAGATTTGATCCAGTTCCGCGAAAAGCGCCTTCTTCGCCTCCCGGTCCTCGGTGATAGCCTCAATGATGAGGTCACAATCGGCCAGATCGGCCAGGTCGGTGGTCCCCCGGATGCGCGCCCACACCTCATCGCGCCGCTCGGGGGTCATCTTGCCCCGCTCCACGCCCTTCGCCATAAAGTCGCGAATCCGCTCCAGGCCTTTTTCCAGCAACTCCGGAGTGGGCTCGCGCACGATGGTTAGAAATCCGCCCTGGGCGGCGGTCTGGGCAATGCCGGAGCCCATCAGCCCACAGCCGACAACTCCGACTTTCTGAAGTTGCATGGTTCACCTCCATGTTGTGAGGATTGGAAAGGGGTTTAGCCGACCCGGACGACCAGGGCCGCGCCGGAGTCGCCTGCCGCGCACCCGGTCACCAGACCATATCCCCCACCCTTCAGGATCAGTTCTTCAATCAGTTCAATGGCTAACCGCATCGTCGTGGGCCCCTGGGGGTGTCCCCAGATCAGCGAACAGCCGTAGTTGTTGAGAATGCCGTCGTCAATTCCCAGTTCCCTCCGGAGAACGATATCGTTCACGGAGAACGGATTGTGTGCCTTTCCCGCCGCCAGGTCCGAAGCCCGAATGCCGGCCCGCTCCAGAGCCTGCCGAGCGGCCGGCACCGGCGCCTCGGGCATGTACCCCTTCTCGGCCCGGGCAAACCCGTAGGAGACGATCTGAATAGTCACGGCGGGATCGGCGGAGAGTTCTTTCGCCCGCTCGCGGGTGGTGACGATCATCCCCGCGTTGCCGTCGGCCGGGTGGGTCTGGGCCGCGTAGGTCAGAATGGAATCCGGAGCGACCGGCTTCAGAGCGGCCAGACCTTCGGGAGTGCAGGGGATGATCCCCTCGTCCTGGTCCACGACGACGGTCTCCTTCCGGGAAATCCGGACCTCCAGAGGGATCATATACCCCTTCTGGAACTTGCGGTCGTCCGCCAGCGCGTCCAGGTACTTCTGGTAGCGGCTGAGGACCAGGGCGTCGGACTCCTCGCGGGTGATGCCGTACTTGCGGGCGACGTTGTTGGCCGTGCCCAGAGGGCTGGTCTCGGCGACAGGGTCCAGGTTGAAGCCATCCACCATCCAACTCTCAAAATGGGGCTTGCCGCCCAGGCCGGCTGGGTTGGGCCAGAGGAGATTCGGACCGTTGGACGTCCGGTCCGCCGCCACCACCAGGAGATTCGCGTGACCGCCAGCCTCAACCGCCATAGCGGCATAGTTAAGGGCGACGGTGGAGGTGGCGCAGGCCTGAGAGATACGGGGGCCGCTGATGCGGGGATTGCCGATCAGCGTGGCCAGGCAGGGGGCATCAAAGAACCACTGAGGCTGGGGAACAGTGGCGCCGTAGACGATGCCGTCAAACATGTCCGGCGTGATCCCACGCCGTTCAAAGAACTGCCGCGCAGCAAGGGCAGCCAGTTCTGTGGCGTTCTGGTTCTGGAACGACCCCTGCCAGCGGCAGAACGGAGAACACCAGTATCCCCGGAAGGGGATGTAGACTTTCTGGTACATCGCGCATCCTCCTCTATTAAATTACCCCCGCTTCCTGCAACTCCTTCAGTTTGCGGGGGCCAAAGCCCAGGTACTTCAGGTAAACGTACCCATTATCATAACCCACAGGTCGGCAGACCCACTTGACCCGGATGGGCGTCTCGGAGAGTTTATACTGGGACTGCGCAACGACGACCTCGCCATACACGGGGTCCTGCACCGGAGTGAAGATCCCCCGGTCCAGCCAGTTGGGGTCCCGCATCGTCTCCAGAGGGGAGACAACGGGAGCCACCACGGGCGTGATGGGGGCCAGGCGGCCTTTCTGTCCGTATTCCACGGCCATCCTCACCAGTTCTTCCGTGGTGTACTTACGGGTCTCCGCAAAGACCAGTTCCGCCCACTTCAACTGCTCCTCCCTCGTGGAGAAATCCGCCAGGTCCTTCCACTCCGCAGCGCCCCACTCCTCCCACTTGCCCAGCATATCGGCGAACGCCTGCCACATCTCCAGGCGGAGGCCGCCCAGGAAGACGGCGCCATCCCGGGTGGGGGCGAAGCAGTAGAGCCAGCCGCCGATGTTCAGGTTGCCGAAACGCTCGCTCACCACTCCCGCCCCCTGATACCAGAACGACGCCCAGTCTTCCAGAGCAGTGTAGGCCTCGGCGGTCGCCACATCCAGCGCCTGACCCTCCCCGGTCTGCTCCCTCCAGTGGAGGGCAGCCAGGATGCCGACGGCCATGAAGGTCCCGGCCACGACCCAGCCGATCCAGGGACCGGCCTTGGTGGGCACTGCCCAGGGGCACTCATCGTAGGTTTTGCCCTCCGGCAACATCTCGCCGTTATCGTACTGGTTCCCCGACATGGCCTGAATGATGTTGTCGTAGACCGGCATCCGGCTGTGGCTCCTGGGCCCGAACTGCCCGAAGGGCGTGATAGAGGCGTAAATCAGCCGGGGATTGATCTCTCTCAGCACCTCATAGCCGATCCCCCACCCGTCCATCTGGCCCGGCCGAAAGGTCTCTATGAGCACATCGGCCTGGGCCGCCAGACTTTTGAGGATCTCCCGGCCTGCCGGTTTCTCCAGATTGAGCGTGATGTGAAACTTGTTCCTCCCCTCGGAGAGGTAGTTGAGCCCTTCCCCCTTGTAGAGAATGCCATAGGGCGTACATTTCCGGAGAAAATCGCCCTCCGGCGGCTCAATCCGGAGCACTTCGGCGCCGAATTCGGCCAACAGCGAGGAACAGAAGCATCCAGCAAAGGACTTGTAACTCAGGTCCAGAACGACGATGTCATCCAGAGCCTCCGGTTTGGTGGACGCAATCCGGGGGTCATCCCGTTCCCTGATCCAATCCTGCCACCTTT
>DAOUBO010000407.1:0-1964 GCA_034432695.1 Anaerolineae bacterium
AGCACGCGGCGGTATGCCGACCGGCCGATCCCCGACGATGGGCTGGAGGCTCTGCTGGCCTGTGCCCGGCGGGCTCCGACCCTGACGGGGCGGCCCCCGCGCGTGGTCGTCGTCAGCGGGCGGGAGCGGGTCGCACGGATCCTGGCCCGATACGGAGGAATCTACGGCCTGGTGGAGGGTGCTCCCCACCTGCTGGTCGGCCTGCTTCCGGAGGACTCGGAGGAGGCCCGGCTGGACCTGGGGTACGTCCTGGAGCAGGTCGTCCTGGAGGCGACCCGCCTGGGGATGGCGACCTGCTGGATGACGGGCTCCTACTACCCGGAGCGGGTCGTGGGGGAAGTGACGCTGGAGCCGGGCGAGGTCGTCGCTGCGACGGGCGCGCTGGGATACCCGCGGGAGGACGCCCGGGCCCGCCTGCACGACGCCGCGATCCGCCGTCTGGTGGCGGCCCATCAGCGGCGGCCGCTGGAGGAACTCGTCTTCCGGAGCCGCTGGGGGGAACGATGGTCGCCGGAGGGGGCGGACCCGCAGGTGGTGGAAGTTCTGGAGATGGCCCGCCTGGCCCCTTCGGCGAAGAATCTCCAGCCCTGGCGATTCGTCCTGGAGGATAGGGTGGGGGAGGGCCCTCCCCATCTCCATCTCTTTCTGACCACGGCGGCACCGATAGACGGAGGGATCGTGATGGCCCACGTTGCGCTGGCCGCGGCGGAGGTGGGATGGGCGGGACGGTGGCGCCTGCGGTGGAGGAACCCGCCCCTGGCCGAGGCCGTGGGAGCGCCTCCCGCGGTGGTCCCCGTGGGGTCCTTTACCCCTGAAGGCTGAGTGGAGCAGGGGAGGCGTGCCGATGCCCTACGTCCGTGTTGGAGACCTGCGGATCCACTACCTGGTCCGGGGGTTCGGGCCCCCGGTCCTCCTCCTGCATGGCCTGGGCTCCTGCGGGGAGGACTGGGCGCTCCTGCAGGCTCCTGCCCTGAGCCAGCGCTACCGGGTCCTGATGCCCGACCTGCGCGGCCACGGCCGGAGCGACGTGCCCCCCGGCCCGTACACCGTCTCCCAGATGGCCGACGACATCGCGGGCTTTCTGGAGGCCACCGGAGCGGATTCGGCCCACGTCGTCGGGCTTTCCCTCGGCGGAGCGGTGGCCCAGGCCCTCGCCGTCCGGCATCCGGAGCGGGTTCGGTCCCTGGTCCTGGTCAACACCTTCGCCCGACTGCGCCCGCGGGGGTGGGCCGAGTGGCGGCGTGCTCTGGCCCGGTTCCTGATCCCGCTCTTCAATCTGGCGTGGTACGCGTGGATGGAGGCCGAGGAACTCTTCCCCTATCCGGGCCAGCAGGGTCTCCGGCGGGTGGCCTTCCAGCGGCTCTGCGCCACCCATCCGGCCGGCTTCCGCGCCGCGCTGCTGGCCGCGGCCCGCTACGATGGGCGGAAGGACCTGGCGCGCATCCGGGTGCCCACCCTCGTCGTTGCCGGCCTGGAGGACACAGTGGTCCCGCTGCGGGCGAAGGAGGAACTGGCGGCCCGGATCCCCGGCGCCCGCCTGGTTACCGTCCCTCGCTCCGGCCACGCAACCCCGACGGACCAGCCGGTCCTCTTCAACCGGCTCCTGCTCCGGTTCCTGGCGACCGCGTAGCCCTCTCACGCTTTACGCCCTGCTCCCTTCCGAACTGGACTTTGGACAAACTGAAAGGGCCAGGGCGAGCGCCTTACCCGTACTACAATATGTGGGCTTTATCCATTTGCCGATGCCCATATATATGGGTGGCCTGTAGGCCGAAATGAATTTACATCCATATGGGCGGCCCGTAGGCCGAAATTAATTTCGGCTTACATCCATATGGGTGGCCCGTAGGCCGAAATGAATTTTACATCCCATATATATGGGTGGCCCGTAGGCCGAAATGATGAAGTTTGACAAATTAATCCAGACACGTAGTACAATCAGGGGAAAGCGCCGAGATGGAGGT
>DAOUBO010000408.1:0-7504 GCA_034432695.1 Anaerolineae bacterium
TGCACGCCTCTTTGTGGGTCTACATGCCCTGAATATCAAACCTGACGGGCCAGTAAGTCGGATTGGCAATCCGACCTACTGGTCAGCCAACCGCAACTTTGTGGGTCTACATGCCCTGAATATCAAACCTGACGGGCCAGTAAGTCGGATTGGCAATCCGACCTACCCCCGCAAGACCCGTTGGGGTATGGAGAAGATCTGTATGAGGCTTTGTGAGAGGCTGTATGGAGGGAGAGAGGCTTTGTGCCTTGCGTACAGCGGGGTTATAGGGTAGAATACGTGCATCGTCAGGCACACCTCAGGTCTATGGAGGACTGCGCGATGGATCAGGCTCCTGTCCGCATCGGCATTATCGGCGGCTCCGGCCTTTATCAAATGGAAGGACTGACCGACCTGGAAGAGCGACGGGTCTGGACACCCTTCGGAGACCCCTCCGACGTGATCGTCATCGGCACGCTGGAGGGAGTGCGGGTGGCCTTTCTCGCCCGCCACGGGCGCGGCCACCGCATCACCCCTACCGAAGTCAACTACCGGGCAAATATCTACGCCCTCAAGGTTCTGGGCGTGGAGCAGGTGATCTCCATCTCCGCCTGCGGCTCCCTGCGGGAGCACATTCACCCGGGCGAGATCGTCATCCCGGACCAGATCTTTGACTTCACCAAGAAGCGGGCCTACACTTTCTTCGGCCGGGGGTTGGTGGCCCATATCGGTGTGGCGGACCCCTTCTGTCCCCGCCTTTCCGTTCTCCTGGCCGACGCAGTGGAGGAAGCGGGCGGTCGGGTCCACCGGGGCGGCCGGTTCATCACCATTGAAGGTCCCCGCTTTTCCACGAAAGGGGAAAGTTTCACCTATCGCGCCTGGGGCATGGACATCATCGGGATGACGACCAGCCCGGAGGTCTTCCTGGCCCGGGAAGCGGAGATGTGCTACGCGGTGATGGCCCACGTGACCGACTACGACGTCTGGCACGAGACGGAGGAGCCGGTGAACGTGGAGATGCTGCTGGAGACGCTGGCGGCCAACGCCCAACTGGCTCAACAGGCCCTGCGCATCCTGGTGCCCCGGATGGCCGCCGCGGAGCGAACCTGCGAGTGCGGCTCCACCCTGGCGACAGCCCTCATCACCCAGCCTGACCTGGTCCCCGAACAGGTTAAGCGAGACCTGGCGCCCATCGTGGGGAAGTACCTCAAATAATCCCGGATGACTCCTGCTGTGTTCGTCGCCAGGGCCCGAACGTTCCTCAGAGGCAACCGCAAAGAGGTTGTCCGCTTCCTGAAGTTCTCCATCGTCGGCACCATCGGCGCGGTGGTGGACTTCGGCACGCTCTACCTGCTCCACGTGGTCGCCGGGCTCCCCATCGTTCTGGCGAACACCTGCTCCTTCACCGCCGCCGTCCTGAGCAACTTCACCTGGAACCGGTACTGGACCTATCCGGATTCCCGCTCCAAGCCCATCCGCACGCAACTGGCCCAGTTCTTCGTGGTCAACATCGCCGGATGGGGGATCAACACGGGCATCCTGGTCCTCCTGCGCTATCCTTGCGTCGCGCTGATGGGGATGGTCACTCCAGCCCTCGGCCTGGCCCTCTCGCCGGAAACCCTCTACCGACTGGGCTACAACCTGGCCAAGGCCATCGCCACCGGCATCGTCCTGTTCTGGAACTTCTTCGTCAACCGTCTCTGGACCTACTCCGATGTCTCCTGAAAGGCGTCCGGTCATTCGCCTGCTCTTTGACGGAGGGAGTCGCGGCAACCCGGGGCCTGGCTACGGGACCTACCGGGTGGACCTCCCGGAAGGGAACACGCTGTACCGATCCCTGGATTTCGCCCGCTGGATGACCAGCAACGAGGCGGAGTACCAGACCCTCCTGGCCGCGCTGGACCACCTGATTCCCCTCCTCCGGCAGGTCGGCCGGAACCCCGGGGATTACCGGCTGGAGGTGATGGGGGATTCGGCCCTGGTCATTTCCCAGGTCTCCGGCACCTGGAAAGCGCGGGACCCCCGAATGCGCCGCCTCCGGGATCAGGTGCGGGAGCGGCTGGAGCAGTTCGGCGAGTATGAACTGGTTCGGGTCCCGCGCGCCCTCAGCGTCCGCCACCTCGGGCATTAGCGCGTCCTGGCGGAAATCTCTCACCAGTTTGAGGGACGCCGAAGGCTATAGAGTAGGGCAATTGCTCGCAGTTGCCCTCCATTGTGAGGGGCAGAAAAAGAGCGATGGGCGACGAAAGGAAGCCCCGAACCATTCTGTTCTTCTGTCCCGGCACCCTCTGCCGTTCGCCGATGGCGGCGGCCCTCTTCCGGCAGCGGCTGGAGCGAGACCCCCTCCGGCGAAACTGGCGGGTTCTCTCCGCCGGCCTCTGGGCGGTGGACGGGGAGCCCGCAAGTCCCAACGCGCTGCAAGCCATGGCGGAGCGGGGCATAGACCTGAGCGGGCATATCGCCCGCCGGGTCACCCGGGACCTGATCGCGGAGGCGGACCTGATTCTGGCGATGACGCCACACCACGTGGAGGCCCTGCGCCTGGCCTTCCCGGAAGCGGCGGACCGCATCCACCTGCTCGCCACAATGGCGGGGGAGACCTACGGCATCGCAGACCCCTACGGGCTTTCCCTCCCCGCCTACCGGGCTACCGCCAGCGAACTGGAACGGCTGATCTCGGCCGGGTACGACCGTATCGTCGCCCTGGCCGAAGGCACCCGCGAACCCGCCGTCAGTTCAACGTTTCGGGCCCCCTGAAAGTGCCCGGAACGTCCCAAGGAGGACCTTTGCGCCGAGTGTTTCAGGCCTCTCTCTGGCCAATCCTCATGCTCCTCGTCCTGGGGACCGTCCAATGCCGCCCTCCCGTGCCCGGGGCGGACGACCCGCGCGGACAGGTGGTCACCCTGTGGTACCCCGCAGCGTACGAGGAGGCACTGGTCCCATTTATGGACCGCTTCAACGCCCGGACCCGGTGGGGAATTGCTCTGCGCGGGATGCGGGTAGAGAGTTCGGCCCGCCTGTATGAGCGCCTTCTCCAGGGCCAGGCAGAGGGGAAACTGCCCGATATCGTCGCTACCCGCGCAGGGTACCTTCCGGAGTACGTCGCCCACAGGCTTGCAGTGGACCTGACCCCCTATGTGGAGGATACCCGCTGGGGCTTCCCGGCAGAGGGACAGAAGGACTTCTACCCTGCTGCCTGGAACCTCGGCCTCGTGGGGGATCCCCCTCGCCCCTACGCCTTCCCCCTTGCGCTCTCCGCGGGCGTGATGGTCTATAACCGGGCCTGGCTCCACGAACTGGGGTACGACACCCCGCCGCGCACGTGGGAGGACCTTCGGACCGTTGCCTGCGCCGCTTCTGAGCCCCAGGCAGGCATCTACGGCCTGGAATTTCCCGGCGACGAACAGACCTTCTTCCGAATGCTTCTTGCGCTGGGGGGGCGCCTGCTGAACGCGGAGGGGACGGCCTACGCCTTCGGCGACGAGGCAGGGTTGGCCGCTCTGACCCTCCTCCAGGGTATGGTTCAGGAAGGATGTGCACGCCCGGAGGAACACCGGGAGGAAGCGGAGACCAACTTCAGCCGGGGCCGGGCCCTCTTCGTCCTGACCGACGCCTGGCATCTTCCCCACTACAACCGTCTGGTCGCCGGGCGGGCAGGCTTTGAGTGGGGAGTCCTGCCCCTGCCTGCAGCGTCGGACTCGGCACCTGCGGGGGTTTCCGGCGCGCTGCTGGTGGTTCTGCCGACGTTTCCCCAGCGGCAACAGGCAGCCTGGACTTTCATCCGCTGGCTCAACGAACCCACGCAGCAGGCCGCCTGGACGACGGAAACCGGCTATATGCCACACCGCCGCGCCGCGGTGGCCCTTCTGGCTTCCTGGCTGAAGGCGGAGCCCCAGTACGCCGCCGCGCTGGCCCTTCTGGAGGGGGAAACGGCGGAAGAGCCGAAGATCCGCGGATACGAGACATGTCGGAGCCATCTCCGACGGATGGTTCGGGACGTGCTGGCCGGCGCGGAGCCGTCGGCCGCGCTGGCCCAGACGGTGGAAGCCTGCAACGCAACACTTGGTCCGTGATCCCGCTGGTTGCGAAACGGCTATGATCCCGTACCGGCTTCGTCTGACCAACTTTATGCCCTACCGACAGGCCGAACTGGATTTCTCCGGCATTCACGTCGCCTGCCTCAGCGGCGAGAACGGAGCCGGGAAGTCCGCACTGCTGGATGCCATCACCTGGGCCCTCTGGGGAAAGGCCCGCGCCCGTCGGGATGAAGACCTGATCCGCCAGGGCGCGGACGAAATGGAGGTGGACTTCACGTTCCGCCTGGGCGACCACCTCTACCGCGTCATCCGCCGACGGCGCAGAGGCCGGCGCGCGACGCCTCTCCTGGACTTCCAGGTCCTGGATGGCCAGCGCTGGCGTTCCCTGAGTGAGAACACCATCCTCGCCACCGAGAAAAAGATCGTCCGTGTCCTGCATCTGGACTACGACACTTTCGTCAACTCGGCCTTCCTCCGCCAGGGCCGCGCCGACGAATTCACCATCAAGACGCCCGCCGAACGTAAACGGGTCCTCAGCGACATCCTGGGTCTGGAGGTCTGGCAGACCTACGAGGAGCAGGCCAGGGCCCGACTGGTCTCGCTTCAGAACGAATCCCGCCTGAACGATATGCGTCTGGCGGAGATAGAGGAAGAACTGACCCGTCGGCCGAAGTACGAAGCCCAGGTACAGGCAGCGCAGCAGGAAGTGGAGCGATGGAGCGCCGAACTCCGGCGCCTCCGTCTGGCCTGGGAGGAACTGGAACGCCTCCGGAACGAGTACCGCCGCGTTCAGGAGCAGCGAGAGGAGGCCGCCGCGCGCGCCGCCCAGGCTCAGCAGGAACTGGACATGCTGGAGCGGGAACGGCAGGAACGGGAAGCCCGGTTGGGCCGGTACCGGGCCCTTCTGGAACAGGCGGAGGCAATCCGGCAGGGCTATGCAGCGTACCAGGCCGCGCTGGAGCAGGAACGGTTCTACAGCGAGAAACTCTCCGCCCTGGCGAAACTGCGGGAACGGCGGAGCGCGCTGGAGGCAGAGATAACCCGTGCCCGCCACGAACTGGAGACCCGCCTGCAACTGGCCGCCCAGCAGGTCCAACTGCTCCAGTCCCGGCGGGTTACCCCCGACGACCTCCGCCGCCGGGACGACCTGAAGGCGCGCGTGGCCGCCCTCAACGAACTTCGCCAGCAAACCGAGGCCGCAAAGGGAGAACTGGCCCGCCTGGCGATGGAGATGACAAAACTCCAGACCACCAATCAGAGCCTGAAACAGGAAATGGAAGTCCTGAAGGAGCGGATCACGCTGCTGGAGCAGGCGGAGGCCCTCTGCCCGCTCTGCCGCCGTCCGCTGACAGAGCCAGACCGGCGGCGGCTGCTGGACGAGATGCAGCGGGAAGGGCGGGAGAAAGGCGATGCCTACCGGGCCAACGTCGCCCGAATGAAAGGACTGGACGCCGAGATCAGGCGACTGGAGAAGGGGATCCGGGACAGCGAGGCTTCCCTGCAGGACCTCCCCCGCCTGGAGCGGGAACAGGCGGTGCTGGAGGAGCGCATCCGGGCAGGCGAGGAAGCGGAGCGGGAACTGGAAAGGGTACAGGCCGAACACGACCGGCTCGCGGCCGCTCTGGAGGCGGAGGACTACGCCCACGAGGCCCGCGCGGCGCTGGAGGAAGTGCGGGCTCAGGAGATGGCCCTGGGCTACGACGCCGACGCCCACGAAGCGGCCCGTCGGAGCGTCCAGGAACTGAAAGCCTACGCCGAACGGTGGGAGCAGTTAGCCGAAGCCCGGGCCGGTGTGGAGCGGGAAGAGCGGGAACTGGCCCGGCTCGCCGAGGCCCGGCGCCGCTGGGAGGACCAGATAGCGGCCGAGAGGGGCCGTCAGGCCGAACTGGAACAGCGCGCCCGCGAACTTCAAACCAGGCTGGCGGAGGCTCCCGCACTGGAGGACGAACTGCGGCGCGTGGAACAGGAGGAATTCCAGGCCCACCAGCGGCTGGGCGCGGCCCAGCAGCGGCTCGCCGCCTGCGAGAATCTGGCCCGCGAGAAAGAAAACCGTCTCCGGCGGCGGGCCGAACTGGCCCATCGGATCTCCCTCTACGAGGACCTCCGGACCGCCTTTGGCATCCACGGCATCCCGGCGATGGTCATAGAGGCTGTCGTCCCGGAAATTGAGGCGGAGGCCAACGGTCTGCTGGCCCGAATGACAGGGGGACGAATGCACGTCCGTCTGGAGACCCAGCGGGAAATCCTCTCCGGTGAGGTCCGGGAGACCCTGGACATCCACATCGCGGACGAACTGGGGGAACGGCCCTACGAGATGTACTCCGGCGGAGAGCAATTTCGCATCAACTTTGCCCTGCGGATCGCCCTTTCCCGTCTCCTGGCCCGCAGGGCCGGCGCTCAACTGCAGACCCTCTTCATAGACGAGGGCTTTGGCTCTCAGGACCCGCAGGGCCGCGAGCGGCTGGTGGAGGCCATCCACGCCATTCAGGAGGACTTCGCCTGCATCCTGGTGATCACCCACCTGGAGGAACTGCGGGACGCCTTCCCGGCCCGCATTGAGGTGGCAAAGCGGCCGGAAGGCTCTATCGTCGCTGTCTTTTGAGAACCGGGAGGATGATGACGGCTTTCTGGAAAGCCTTCCTTTCCACACTGGGACTGCTGCTTCTGGCCGAACTGGGGGATAAGACCCAACTGGCCGTTATCGCTCAGACCTGCAAACATGAACAGCCGCTGGCCGTCTTCCTTGGGGCTATCCTCGCCCTGGCCCTGGTAACCGGGCTGGGAGTGCTGGTGGGCCAGGCCCTGACCGCGCTGGTGCCCGAAACCATTCTCCGGAAGGCAGCGGCTGTAGCGTTTATCCTGATGGGCATTCTGATCTGGACCAACGTCCTGTAAAAGATGGACAGGATGGTTCACTTTGCACGGGGGCAGCAGCACCGGCGACGGCGGGGATGGAACGGCCCGGTAGATAAGGAACAGTGGCCGAAGCGTCCGCTCGGTGATCCGGCCCACTTCCTGAAGTTGCAGTCCCCTTTCGGCCGCCAGCCTCCCCAGTGCCTCCACCCGTCCGCCGAAGACGGTATCCTCCGGCGTGTGGGCCACGTAGAGAGTGGTCGGGTCGTCCAGAAACGGCCGGAGCCGCTCCGCGAAATCCGCACCAGGTTCGCTCAGGCTCTCGTAGCCGAAGATCTCCACCGGAACCACCCTCCCGGCACTGAGAAACTGTACCGGCGCGCCGATCCCCCAGTCCAGCACGACGACCGGGCCCGTGGCGTTTGCCTCCAGGTAGGCAGTCAGGTCGTATATGGCGCTGGAATGGGCGGAATGCCCTCCCGTCCTGGCTAACGCCTGATGATAGCGGACGGTGTTTTGAAGGTCCCCTCCGCCCCAGAGCAGAACGAGCAGGAGGGAGACCGCCTTCAATACCTGCCAGGGTACCCTGCGGGGATAGCCAGAGAGAGGGCCCTGGGGCCGCAACCGGTGCTTTA
>DAOUBO010000409.1:0-2660 GCA_034432695.1 Anaerolineae bacterium
CAAACGGACCCCACTGTCCACAAAGTTTGTGGCGTTTCTTCGGGGGGAATAATTTCCAGCGCGATGCCTTCCCATAGGAACGGCGGTACGGCGTTTTTCTGGACCCACTGTTCTTCCACGTAGCCGATGCCGGGGACGTGAACGAGGACCGGGCGGGGGGAGGAGCCGACCATAATGTCCACATCCAGGCCGGTTTTGCGGTAGATTTCGGAGGCGACGGCTTCTATTTTGCGCTGGGCCTCGGGGGTGAGTCGGTCAATCCCGCCGACACGGACGCGGATAGCGCTGATGCAATCGTCGCCGGCAATCAGCCGCGCCGCTTCCAGGGTGGTAAGCAATATCGGGGGAATAGGAGATTGGGATTCCACCCTTATGGAAGGCAATACGGGAACGGGGTTCACCGGGTGTCCTTCAGGATCGTACTTCCATATCATTTGGGGAGGAAAATAGATGCCCAGGGGAATCCAATTCCTGTCCCCCGGCCGAGCAATATGTTTCACATCAAATATCCCCTGGACCTGGAAAGAAACCAGCACCGAAGATGAAGATTCATCGTGACTTCTGGGAGCAGGAAAAAGGCGCTCTAAAGTGAGTCCGTGATAGCCAGAGGGCGAAGGAACTTCAAGGTATAACCTGGGATTTGGCCTGAAGTTAAGAAACTGGAAAAAAGGCACAGCGGGCTCTTCCATCTGGTGAATCAATAGGGGATAGACCTCCCGACTATTTACGGTGTGCTCTGTAAGCCATTCCACCGGTAGGTTCTGCAAGCATGCGCTCGGTGGCTGTTCGCATTGACCGATGAATCCTTGCACCTTCTGGGGGTCTGCTGCTTCTCCGGAAGGCATCCGTACACGGCCTATGCGGACAGTGGAAGTGAAGTGAACGTACGGATCTGCATGAATCAATACCGGGATGGAAACCACCTGCTGAGTTTTCCCATCTGGAAGAAGGTGCTCGTCAACAACCGGCTCTTTGTCGGCCAGATACCCACCCCGGATAATCGCTTTATCTAACTGCACTAATGCCGCTTCTTGAGGAGGGTCTATAGCAGCGATCAAAAAGGGAACAGATGAGTGGTCTGCTAAAACCGCGTTGATACCAGGAGGAAGAGAGGAGAGATTGGGTATAGCAGGAAAATCCTCTGGAAGGTCCTGACAAAAAACGTAATACCGGTTGGGGATTTTGACGATTCTGGCGCCTTCATCCACTATGGTTTCTTGCTCTACGGCAAAAAGCCCTCCAGAGCATGGTACCATCAAAGAAGCAGAGCCTCCAGCCGATCCAGAGAGAGGCATTATGTAGTATCCTAGAATCGCTACCGGGGCGGCAACTTCTACTCCTGGGAGACCCTGGATGACTCTATATTGGTCAAAAGAGATGCCACCGGATAGCGTGGTCAGAAAGTTGCCCTCTATCAAACTATACTGTCTCTCCACCGATGAAGTCGTATGAGGGGGACGAACAAGAATATCATAGGCTGTACGCCAATAAGAGGCCAGTATATTACTGGCTTTAACTTGCATGGTCTCAGAAAACGCGATCATAGAAACCAGGCTTATGCTGAGAAAAAACAAGCCTGTTGCCAGCAATGCTACTCTCCGCATCCTCTCCCTCGGGCTGGTGGATTTTGACGTTCTGGCTTTCACCCTTCCCCTTTCCCCCTTTCCCACTCGCCTTCGGCGGCGGGAAAGGGGGAAGAGGGGGTTGGGGGCGGGCGGCTTTGCCGCCGCAACGAAATATGGCATTCGTTTACCGCCTTACCTCCAGCACCACACACAGTCACGCCGATATTCTATACAACGCTGAGGAGTACCGAAGCATGGGTCTTCATAACACCAGAAATAGCGAACCCATTGCTTGTACCAGTCGCAGGTCCCACAAGGATCCGTTCTGGTCTCGGTCCAGGTGCGGGGGCACCCTTCCGGTTGGGCCCGCGCTGCTCGTGCTATCTGAAATATCGCCAGTGACGCCCCCGCCAGCAGCGCCGCCACCACCAGCATCCCCCAAAGCACCCGCATCAGCCATTGCTCTTTCATCGCTCACCTCCCACGCAAATCTGGAATTGGACGGTCTTCAGCAATCTTTCTGAGCTTGCCTCTTGCTTCCTGATTCTTCACCCCATATCTCACCCCCTTTCACTCCCCGCCGGTCACCAACGCCGCTATCTGTTCCTCACTCACCGCAAAGCCCGAACGGACAATCACCCCCTTCCCGTCCAGCACGTAGAAATACGGCGTCCCCGGCACCCGGTAGGCCGCTATCACCCTCTCATCCCCCTCCACCACCGGGAAGGTAAACCCCTGCTCCTCCGCCACCTCCCGGTTCTCCTCCCCCCTCCCCAGCGAGACCATCACCACCGCCACCTCCGGGTGCTTCTGAACAAAGGCCCGCAGGTGCGGGTACATCTCCCGACAGGCCAGGCAGCGGGGGGAGGCAAAGACCAGCAGCACCTCCCGCCCCGCCAGCGCGTCCAGCGATACCGGCTGGCCGGAAAGGTCGGGAAGGGTGAACGGAGGGGCTTTCGTCCCAGGGGGCAATCCGGAGAGTTGCTGATCCGGGCGCAGCGGCGCCAGCGCCGCCAGCACCTCCCGCTGGAGTTGCTCCATCCGGAGGAAGAGACCGATGAGGGCGACCATCAGGAGGAGGACGATGCCGACGAG
>DAOUBO010000410.1:0-2213 GCA_034432695.1 Anaerolineae bacterium
CTGGAACCGGGCACGGAACTCCGTCGCCGCCTGAGGGCATGGCTGGAGCCGGCCGACGACATCACCGTGGTGGGGGAGGTCGGGGACGGGCTGGAGGCGTGGCGGCTCATCGCCGTCCGGCACCCCCGCGTCCTCCTGGCCGACCTGGACGCCATGGGCGGGGCCGAGGGGGTCGCCCGCCTCGCGGCCCGCTTTCCGGAGACCCGTCTCCTGATCCTGCACGGGCAGGGAGAGCGGAAAGAGGTGCTGGAGGCGCTCCGGCAGGGGGCCTGGGGCCACCTGGAAAAGGAGGCCCTGAGCCAGGAGGAGGTGGTGGAGGCCGTCCGGACCGTGGCGCAGGGGGCGGCCCGCCTGAGCCCGGCCGTCGCCGGGTGGGTGGTGGACGAGGTGGCGCGACGGCGAAGGCCGGACGCGGACGGACACGAATGAATACTGCCAGGTTTTACCGCCGGGACGCAGAGTGCGCAGAGATCAGATGAAACTCTGCGCTCTCGGCGCCTCTGCGGTGAGTTTTGGCAGGAGAGTCATCGTCCAGAAAACGGGAGGTACAAAATGAAGCCGACATCCGTATTCCCAACCGTATCCACCCATTTCCAGAATCTGAGGAGGTGCAGGATGAAGAGCAAATGGATCCTCACCGGCATAGCGGTCATCGCCGTGCTGCTGGCCCTGGCCGCGGGCCTGACCCTGGCCCAGGGGCCGGAGCCGCCGGGCCAGAACGAGGAGGGAGTTCAGCCTCAGGACATCGGCATCGCCGCTGTGTTGAACGTTATTCCCATCCAGGGCCGGCTGACCGATGCCAGTGGCAACCCCGTGCCCGACGGCAATTACAGCATCACGGCCAGCATCTACGGCGTATCCACTGGCGGGACGGCACTCTGCACGGACACAGACAACGTGGCCGTGTCCAAAGGGCTGTTTATAATGAACATCCACAACTGCACCAGCGATGACATCAACGGACGGCCACTCTACCTGGGCATCAAGGTGGGGACTGACTCCGAGATGACCCCCCGCCAGCCCATCTACCCGGTGCCCTACGCCTTCAGCCTGCGGCCGGGGGCGATCATCAGCGATAGCGCGTCCATTGACACCTTGATCCTCATTAACCATGGCCCCAACAGCTATAACCAGGCTCTATACGCCTACAGCGAGAACAGCAACGCCGTGCTTGCCTGGACGGAGAGCCCATTCGCCGCTGTTTCGGGAGAGAATCACGGTACAAGTGGGGATCGCATCGGCGTGTACGGCTACACAAGCTCCACCAGCGGCTACGGCGTCACCGGATTCCAGACCGGCTACAGCACGGCCGACAACACTGCCTGGAAGTCAGGAGGCCTCTTCGGTGGCCGCAACGGCGTCATCGGCATCAGCAAAGAGTCTGGCGGCTATGCCATTTTTGGCTGGAACCGGGCTACCACTGGGGGTTTCAGCATCGGCGTGTACGGACAGACAAGCTCCACCGACGGCTGGGCTGGATACTTCACCTCCGCTGGCAATGGCGTCTACATTTCTGCCGCTTCTGGGAAGGCTGGCCTCAATGTGGTCAGTGGCAGTAAAACCGCGGTCGTCCGTGCAGAAGATGGCGCTCGCCTCCTCTACACGGAGGAGTCCACCGAGATCTGGTTCACCGACTACGGCTTCGGGAAACTCCAGAACGGCGTGGCGGTCATCACCATTGACCCACTCTTCGCCCAGACGGTCAACCTGAAGGAGCCGTACCACGTCTTCGTCCAGCCCTACGGCGATGCCTCCCTTTACGTGACCAACCGCACGCCTACCGGTTTTGAGGTCCGCCTGCACGACGGCGACCCCAACGTGGAGTTTTCCTACCGCATTGTCGCCAAACGGCTGGGTTATGAGAACGCCCGGCTGGAGCGGGCTCCGTGGGCAGATAACGACCCGAACCTCTACCCGGAGAAGCGGGCGACCCTGGGAGTGCAGCAGGGAGGTGGGCAATGAAGCAAATCGCCTTGCTGCTGGCTTTGGCCCTCCTGCTCCTGCTGGCCGGCACCGTCCTGGCGATGTCCTCCACGAACTACAAACTGGAGTGGTTCGTGCCTCTGACTGGTAGCGGTGGGGTAGCCAATTCCACCAACTACGCGGTCAACTTTACCGTCGGGCAGTCGGCCATCGGCGCCGGCCTCGCCAGCACCAACTACGGCGGGCGCCCTGGGTTCCTGGGCCGGGGCGGCCCCCCCCCCCCCGGCTGC
>DAOUBO010000411.1:0-9284 GCA_034432695.1 Anaerolineae bacterium
CTGTAATGGTCTCAAGCCCACAAGCTATTGTTAGGGAACTTTTCGGTCGATCTAACTTGGGAGAGGGTGCTCTCAAGACGGAAGGGGTAGATATTGTGCGATTGCTGGTCCTTCGCCCCTCTGCGATGAATGAGCCTCAGCAGAAAGCTATGCTAAGCACCTTCAAACGTCTCGCCTGCCTTCCCATCCGCAGCATCTTTGAAGAACTCGGCTTTTCGCTCTGTCGCGCCCGCAACTGCGACCATCCCGAGCACCCCTACGAGCATGTCCGCCCCGAGGCCCTCACCCTGGAGGGGGTGCGGCAGGCCTCGCCGGACCGCTTTGAACTGGACCGGGTGGTCTTTGATGTGCTGGGGCTGACGGACGAGGAGCGCCTGGAGGTCTACCGGGCGGTGGCGCAACTGGTCAAAGACCGATTGGTCAAAGCAAGGAGTGTGTGAGGATGAGCGCGGAGGTCCGCTGGGTCAATCCGTCCGTCCTCCGATGGGCGCGCGAACGGCTCCGCCTGACCCCCGATGATGTTGCCCGCGAATCCCGGGCACTGGCGCGCAGCCATTTTGCGCCCATCCTGCCTGAAGAACTTTTGGGATGGGAAGAGGGCACGGGCGGAGAACCCACTCTGGCCCAACTGGAAACCCTTGCGGAAATCTACCTCTGTCCGGTGGGATGGTTCTTTCTGGATGCCCCGCCCCAGCAACGGCTTCCGCTGAGCCTGCGGGGAGGCGCCAGAGACCTCACCGCTCTCAGCGCGCCCACCCGGAGGGCAATGGAACGCTTTTTTGAACTGGCCCGCTGGACGGTGGTTCTGCTCGGGCAACTGGACCGACAATGGGAGGTCCGGATTCGCCCTCGGGAAATTTCCCCCAGCCTCTCCGAAGTGGAAGAACGGGCCCGGGAATACCGCCAGCGGCTGGGGTGGACGGAAACGGTGCGGCGGGAGATGGCTTCTGATCCCCGTGAGGCGTTCCACTGGTGGCGCCGAACCGTAGAAGGGCTGGGGGTCTTCTGTTTTGAATTGCCCCTGGACCCCCAGGAGGTGCGCGGCGCCGCTCTGTGGCACGAGGGAATTCCGTTTATCCTGGTCAACCACGAGGACAGAGAGGCCGCCACCGGCCGGATCTTCACCCTGTTGCACGAATTTGCCCACCTCGTCAGCGCCGAGGAAACGTTTGTCTGTGATTTCCACGAAACCTCGCGGAGGGAGAGCCTGGAGCCCTTCGCCAACCGCTTTGCCGCTCGGCTTCTTCTGACTCCCGAGGAACTGATCGCCCGGTTGGAGCAACTGGGCGCCGGAGAGCCCCGCGAGGAATGGAGCGACAGCCTTCTGGACAAAGCCCGCCAACCGTTTTTTGTCAGCCGCGACGTGGTCGCCATTTTGCTGGAAGAGATGGGGCTGGCTCCCCGGGGGTTCTACGAGCAGAAACGCCAGCAATGGGAAGGACAGAAAAGATGGGGCCGGGGAGGGCGCCGGCCCACCCGAAACGAACAGAAACTGCAGGAAGTCGGATATTCCATGCTCCGCCTACTGGACCGGGCCGCTCAGGAGCCGGGCTTTTCGTGGATGGATGCTGCCCTGATGCTCGGCCTGAAGGTGGAGAAACTGGAACAATTCCTGCAGTGGGCGCGGACCGACGTCTTGAGGTGAACCCATGGCCCCGCCTGAGGTGTACGTTGCGGATGCCGACGTGCTCATTCAACTCTATCGGCACTTTGGGAAGGATGCCATCCGCAAGTTGCGCGAACTGGCTCAGAACGGGGTCCTGAAGTTACCTGAAGGCGTGGTTCGGGAGATTCTGAGAGGAACCGATCGGTTGGCCGAATTCGTGAAAAAGCAGCGAGACGAGCTGGAAGTGACTTTTCAAAGCCGCCCTTATTTGCATAACGAACTGGCCCGGATAGAGCGCGCCTACGGCGATACCATCCTGGTGGGGACACAGAAGTATCCGGGGTTCTGGCATAGCCGGGCAGGCCGGAGATCCGCTGATGCTCAGGTAGTCGCCGTCGCCCGGTCCCTTCACGCCATCGCCGTCTCCGATGACCGGGCCGTCCAGCAGGCCTGCTCCCTGGAGGGGGTGCCATGGATCGGCTGGACGGAGTTCGCCCGCAGAGCAGGATTGATACGGTATACCCAGCTTTCTCTGGAGGAACATACGGATGGTGATCCCGGACCTCGTTGACAACGAAAAGTGCCGGCTGGCCGACGTATTGAGGGACCTCCTGGCCCAGAGCCAGGACCCCCGGATGGACGTGGTGACCGCCTTCTTCAACCTCCGGGCGCTGGAAGCGCTGGGGACGGAGGTCCAACGCCTGGTCTCCCTGCGCCTGCTCCTGGGCAAGGAGCAGGAGCAGACCTTTGTGGTGGGGGAACGGTTGCTCTCCGAACTGGAGGATGCTGCCACCCGGGGGGAGGTGACGGCGAGCGAAATCGGGCGCTGGCGGGATTTCCTGGCCCAGGATCGGGTGGAAATCCGGCGCTGCATTGGGACGTTCCTGCACGGCAAAGCCTACATCCTCCACGGCGTGCCTGCCCTGGGATCGCTGGGCATCGTGGGCTCCTCTAACTTCACCGGTGCCGGCCTGACCAGCAACCGGGAACTGAACGCGGTCCTCAAGCAGTCTTCCGCAGTGAAGGAACTGCAGGAGTGGTTTGAATCTTTCTGGTCCCAGGCCGAGGACTACAGGGCGGAACTCCTGACCCTCCTGGAACGTTTCACCCGCCTCTATACCCCCTACGAAATCTACATCAAAGTGCTCTACGAAGCCCTGAGGGACCGGCTGGAGCAGGAACTGGGGGAGAAGGACAACAAACCCTCGCCCATCACGCTGGCCGATTTCCAGCACGACGGGTATCTGGCGGCCCGGGACATCCTGGAGAACTACGGCGGCGTTCTGATCGCGGACTCGGTGGGCCTGGGCAAGACCTACCTGGCTCTGCGGCTGCTGGACGACTACGCCTATCGGGAGCGCCAGACCGCGCTCATCGTCTGCCCGGCAGCGGTCAGGGATTCCGTCTGGCGCCCGCTGTTACAACAGTTCGCCATCCCCCACCAGATGGTCTCTATGGAGGAACTGGGGCGGCAGACGTTCCCGGTGGAGGAATATGCCCGTCAATTTCAGATCATCGTGGTGGATGAGAGCCACAACTTCCGCAACCCGGAGACCAACCGCTGGTCTAACCTCTTCCGCCTGATCACCCACGGGGACGGCCGGGACAAAAAGGTCATCCTGCTGACGGCCACGCCGGTGAACAACACCGTCTTTGACCTGTATCATCAGTTGCGCCTGATCACTCGGGACGACCCGCGCTTCCTGGCCTGGGGAGGAATTCCCCATCTCTGGGAATACTTCCGCCGGGCGGAAGAAAACAAGGAGGCCCTCTACGAGGTGCTGGAGGCGCTGGCCGTCCGGCGCAGCCGCCCCTTTATCCGGCAGAACTACCCGGAAGCGGAAATTGACGGCCGGAAAATCCGTTTCCCGGAGCGGAAACTGCACACCGTTCACTATAGCCTGAAAAAGACCTACGGGCCTGACCTCTACCGGGAAATTGCGGAGGCCATTGAAGATCTGTTCCTGGCCCCATACCAGGTGGAGACTTATCGGCGAGAACTGGTGAAGGCCCGACAGGCATGGGCCAGACAACTTTCTCTCTTTGAGGCGCCGGAAGAGGACCAGGAGGCCCCGGTCCGCCGCCTCCAGGACGCCCTGGGCTGGACCCGAGAGCAGGCCCACGAGTTCCTGATGACCGTGGGCCGCCAGACCGCGCTGGCCCACATTATGCGCGTTCTCTATCTGAAGCGGCTGGAATCCTCCGTGGAGGCTCTGCGGATCTCCCTGCGGCGGCTTCACCGCTTCCTGGTAACGTTCCTGGACGCGCTGGACAGAGGGCGGCTCCTGAGCAGCGCGGACTATCGGCGATGGCTTCAGGCCGAAGGCCAGGACGACGTCGCTCTGGATGAGGAGAGCCGGGAGGCCCTGCTGAACGCCCTGCCAGAACTCCCGGCCGACCGGTACGACGTGGAAGGGATGCGGGCCGCCGTCCAGGCCGACCTGCATTCGCTGCAGGGCATCCTGGCCGCTCTGGAGTCTGAGCGGCCGGATGACAAACTGGAAACCCTGAAAGAACGGCTGAAATCGGAAGCCCTGCGCGGTCGGAGAGTTGTGGTCTTCTCCTACTTCAAGGACACTGCCCGTTACCTCTACCGCCAGTTAACGGGCGATCCGGATTTCCTCAACGCATCGGGCTTTTCATCCATCGCGATTGTGGATAGCCAGGTCAAACCTTCAGAGCGAACAGAGCGGATCCGCCGGTTTGCACCTCAGGCCAACAACGCGTCCGATCTGCCCCCAGAGGAGCAGGTCAACCTCCTGATCAGCACAGATGTGCTCTCTGAGGGCCAGAACCTCCAGGACGCTAACGTGATCATTAACTACGATTTCCACTGGAATCCGGTTCGTATGGTCCAGCGGATCGGGCGACTGGATCGTATCGGCTCGCCCCATCCGGTCCTGGATGTCTACAACTTCTTCCCGGAAGAAGAACTGGAAGACCTGCTGGGCCTTCTGGAGCGCTTACGCCAGAAACTGGATGCCATCAACCGGACTGTGGGACTGGATGCTTCCATCCTGGGGGAAACCCCGAATCCGATGGACTTCAACATTCTCCGCCGCCTGGAGCAGGAAGATCCGACCACGCTTCAGGAACTGGAAGCGGCGAGCGAGTTGACCGTTGGAGAGTTTCTCCAGCAGGACCTGCTGCGCTTCCTGAAAGAGGTCGGGGAAGAAAAGCTGAGGCACATCCCTTCCGGAGTGGGAACGGCGCGGAGAAGCCAGGGGGGATCGCGGGGCTTTTTTGCCGCTTTTCGTAACCCCAGAACCGGGCAGCACCACTGGCTCTTTTACGACGAGGGGAGGAAGCAGATCCTTGAGCGCCGCCTGGAAGCCATCCAGCCTATCCGGTGCCAACCCACGGAGCCTGCGGAGCCTCTGCCCGCGGAATTTGACCCGCGTCCCCACATCAGGCGACTTCGCCGACACCTCTGGGATCGGATCCGGGGCGCTCGTCTGAGGCCGGATGTGCTTCCCTCCCCTCAGCGCCAGGTCGTCAACTGGCTTCACGCGCTGCCTCCCACGGCGGAAAGGAACCGCCTGCTGCAATATTTCGCCGCCCGCCCGCTGATGGGATCCGACCTGAAGGAGTTGCGGCGCCTCTGGCGGGAGCGCTCCGTGCTCCCCCAGAACGAATGGCTTGCCCGCCTCGCCGCGTTCGCCGATGGCCATCTTCACCCACCCCAGGCCCCCGGGCAGACACCGGACTCAACCGTTCCGGAGAGGGAGGAAGACCTGGAGTGTATTGCGTGGATGGTTGTCTTGTGACAAACCGGCACGGTTCCGCACAGAAATCCGGGGAGGTTGGGAGGTGGAGCGTGAGCGGCGATCAGGTGCAGGTGGCCAAACGGGGCGCCGCCACCCTGCTCGCCCCTGTGCGCCGCAGGCCGGCCATCCAGGAAGGGCGGCATCCTCACCCTGCTGGACCCCGACAGCACGTTGCCCCTGGTTCCCCGGACCCTGGGAGCCGACCGTCTGGCGGACCGCCTGGCCGCGCAGCGGCGCGCCCGGGGCGCCGACCTGGAAACCCTGCTGCAAACCCTGCGCGAGGTCCGGAGCGAATCCGCCGCTCGCCGAGGTCTTCTGATACCGACAGGAGGCACCGATGGACATCCCGCTGGACGACCTGATGCGCTTTCTGACCCCCCTGCTGCCCTACCTCCTCCGGGCGGGGGAGAAGGCCGCCGAGGAGGCCGGCCGCCGCATCGCCGGCGACGCCTGGGAAGGGGCCAAAAGCATCTGGGGCCGGATGGTGCCAGGTCTCAAACGCCGGCCGGCGGCCCAGGAAGCCCTTCAGGATGCCCTCTCCTCTCCCCAGGATGAAGACGCCCAGGCCGCCCTTCGCCTCCAGTTAAAGAAACTGCTGGCCGAAGACCCCGCCCTGGCCGCCGACCTGGCCGGGCTCGTCCGGGCCCGCGAACTGCACATCTACCTCCATCCCGTCCCTCCGCCGGCGCCCGAGCGCCCCCGCCCCATCCACAACCTCCCCAACCCCGACTACCTCCGCTTCGTCGGCCGGGAGCGGGAACTGGACTGGCTCCGCCAGCGCCTCCACCCCCGCGACCGGGCCTGGCTTCTTTTCATCACCGGCATCGGCGGCGTTGGCAAATCCGCCCTCGCCCTCCGGATCGCCCACGAGTACCGGGAGCGCTACGGCGAACTCCCCCCGGAGGAGCGTTTTGACGCCATCATCTGGGCGTCCGCCAAAGAGCAGGTCCTGACCCCCGCCGGTCGGGAGGCCGCCGGGCCCCCCGGCCTCGTCTCCCGCACCCTCGCCGACATCTACCAGGCCATCGCCCAGGCTCTGGACCGGGAGGCCATCACCCGCGCCGCTCCCGAGGGCCAGGATCGGGAGGTCCAGAAAGCCCTCACCGCCCAGCGCACCCTCCTGATTCTGGACAATCTGGACACGATGGACGAGGCCGTCCGGGCCTTTCTGCGCCATCTGCCTGCGCCCACCAAGGCCATCGTCACCTCCCGGGAGTGGCTGGACGTGGCCGACGTTCTCCGGCTCTACGGGATGGAGCGGGGGGATGCGCTGGCCCTGATGGACGTGGAGGCGGAGGCGCAGGGGGTGGCGCTGAGCCTGGAGGAGAAGGAGCGGCTCTACGGGCGCACGGCGGGGTTGCCGCTGCCCATCCGGCTGAGCCTGGCCCGGCTGGGGAGCGGGGAGACCTTTGAGCAGGTGATGCGGTGGCTGGGGAATGCGACGGGCGACCTGCCCCTCTACTGCGTGGGCGGGCAGGTGGAACTGGCCCGGCAGCGGGACCCGAACGCCTACCGGCTGCTGCTGGCCGGTTCCCTCTTTGACCGGGAGGCGGGGGCGTCGCGGGAGGTGCTGGGGGAGGTGGCCGACCTCTCTGTGGCGGACCGGGACGACGGGCTGACCCTGCTGTGGCGGCTCAACCTGGTCAACCGCGGCGCCGATGACCGCTTCTGGATGCTGCCCATCGTGCAGGAGTATGTCCGGGAGAGGCTGGCAGAGATCCCAGATGTAGATCAGGTGTTTCGGGAGCGATGGGCGCGCTGGTATGAGGGCCTTCTGGAGAGATATCCTGTTGACCCCAGCATTTACGCAGAAACGGCTAACATCAACAATGTCCTGTCCTGGCTTCTGGCAAAGCAAAGATGGGAAGAATTGGCCCGAATGGATAAAGGGATTATGGTCCTCTACGATACCGGTGCGTTCTCATCGGTGCTCGAAATCGGCTCTTCTCTTCTTGACCAGATTCTAATCGCTGGCTCTCCGGAACTTCTGAGATTCCCCTGGCTGCTTCGGTATGCGGATGGAATGTCCCTCTATGGCCGGTTGGAGGAATTTCGGCAGAAATGGGAGAATCTAAAGAAAATCCTGGAAAAGGACGGGAAAGGGGAAACGTGCCCTGAACTGACCGCCATCAAACTGGGAATCCAGGCAAGGTTAGCCCGTTGGGAAGCGTGGGCAGACCGGCAACGTCTCGCTCCCGCGATCCGGGTGGTTGAGCAGGCGGTGGAGGAGATATCCGGCCTGGGGCAGCCTCAGTGCGAAATCCTGCTCATTACATTGAACAGCCTGGGACTATTGTATCTGCTTGCTCGTGATCCGGACCGGGCAGAGCAAACATTTCTTAGAGGGGTGGATGTTCTATCCAGATGTGAAGTCCGGATTATTTCGCCCACTACCTGGGATGTTATTCTGAGGGGGAACATTGCTATCGCTGCTGCCCGGCGCGGTGAATACGAGAAAGCCCGCAATGGCCTTTATGAAATCATACCTGGTCTCCGGGAAAAGACGGATCTGGCCGAAGCCTATATGCTTCTGGCTGTTTATGAATATCACCTGGGAAATCTTCCACGGGCGATAGAATTGGGGCTCCAGGCAGACCGTCTTTTTGCCGAGCTGGGTATTGTCAAGCCGCCATGGGAGGATTTTGAATATCAGGAGTGGTTGAAAATCAGGCAGTCCATCTCTGAAACCTTTTGAGGCAAGTCCCGACTCCTGTGTGGAAGGTCTGATGACAGTGAGAGAAAACCTGCTCGGCCCGTGTCTACTATCAGCCGATGGGAGGAGGCCCGCCGGAGCGCGGCGGAGGCCCTGGAACTGATAGACCGCATCGGCCTCCACGTCCTGCGGGAGGAGGCGGAGAGGGTGCTCCAGGAAACGCCGGGAGGGAAAAATGAACCCTGGCGAGGGCCGTAGGGGCGACCCGCCGGTCGCCCTGATTGGGGGGCGGCCCGCCGGTCGTTCCCCACAGTCGGCACCTGGGGCGTGGCACCGATGGGAAATCGGCCGGTAGCACAAGATTTATCTTGTGTATCTACAAAATGAATTTGCGCTACAAGCCAGAGGCCCAGGGCGGGCGACTTCAGTCGGCACCTGGCGGCATTTTATCGCCAGCAAGAAGTGTCGTCCATTTCAGGTAAAAAAACCATCCCGACCCAATTGATCCAGAATCCATGGAGAGGAAAGATGCGGATTGTTGCCAATGAGCCCTATATTCGTCGCCGCGCCGTGGTGGGGCGCTATGCCAGCATTGTGGGTCTGCTGGTCCTCCTGGTCTCCTTCATTTTATCCATTTTCTGGACAAGCCAGGCGACAATCATCCCGCTGGCGATGTGGGTGGCCCTGGTGCTCGGCGTGGGACTTTCCATTATCGGAGGATACTACGCGGAGCGCTTTGAGGGACCCCGCGCCCATTATCGGGCCGTTCGGGAGGCCCTGAAGGGGCTGGACGACCGGTACACGCTCTTCCAGCACGTCCTGCCCTCTCCTCACGTCCTGCTGGGGCCGGATGGGCTTACCGTCCTGGTGGTCCGTTCCATTCCCGGAGAGGTGCGCTACGAGGACGGGCGGTGGAAATGGCGCCAGCGGTGGAAGTTCCTGCGCGCGCTGGCCGGGCAGGAGGGGCTGGGAGTGCCGGAGGCGGATGTGGCCTATGAACTCCGGCGGATGAGCAGGTACCTGGAAAAGGTCCTGCCGGGGGTCTCCGTCCCGATGCGGGGCGTTGTGCTCTTTACCCATCCCGACGTGAGGCTGGATGCGGAGGAGGCGCCCGTTCCCGCCCTCCGGGCGCGCAAGTTCAAGGACTGGCTGCGGGGGCCCGGAGCGGGAAAGCCGATGCCCGGCGCCCTGCGGCGGCAACTGATAGAGGCGCTGGGAGGATCATAGGCGGAAGCGCACGGCGGCGGCCCTTCGGGCC
>DAOUBO010000412.1:0-2921 GCA_034432695.1 Anaerolineae bacterium
CCGTCTGGTGGGGGAGGACGCAGTCCGTCTGGACCTGCGCGCACGGGTGGAGCATGCCTGTGGCAAAGCCTACCGGGACCTGGTGCGCGTCCGCGTCGGGGAGATTCCCAACCCGCCCGACGCCGTCGTCTACCCCACCGACGAGGGGCAGGTGGCCGCGCTGGTCGCCTGGGCAGCGGACCGGGAGGTCCTTCTCATCCCCTTCGGCGGCGGCAGCACCGTCCTGGGGGCCGTAGAACCCCCGCCAGACGACCGCCCTGCGGTGACGGTAGACCTGGCCCGGTTGGACCGCCTGCTCTGGTTGGACCGGGAGTCGCATCTGGCCTGCATCCAGGCCGGCGCGACGGGGCCGGAGGTGGAGGCCCAACTCAACGCCCAGGGGTTCACCCTGGGCCACTTCCCCCAGTCCTTTGAGTTCTCCACCCTGGGGGGCTGGATCGCGACCCGCGCCGCGGGCCAGACGTCCACCGGCTACGGCAAGATAGAGGACATGACTCAGGCCATCCGGATGGTGACCCCGGTGGGCGTCGTGGAGACCCGCAACACCCCCGCGACAGCCACAGGGCCGCGCCTGCTGGACCTCTTCGTCGGCTCGGAGGGGACGCTGGGGATCATCACGGAGGCGGTGATGCGGGTCCGGCCCGTGCCGGAGGTGCAGGACTATCGGGGCTTCCTCTTCCGCCGCCTGGAGGAGGGCGTCGCGGCCCTGCGGGCCCTGATGCAGGAAGGCCCCCGCCCCACCATCGCCCGCCTCTCCGACGCGGCGGAGACCGCGGCCTTCGCCGCGATGGCCCATGCCCACAGCGGCCTGCAGGCCCTGCTGAGCCGGGCCGCGGAGTGGTATCTGGGACAGCGGGGGCTCACGCCGGGCGGGGAGGCCTGCTTCCTGCTCCTGGGCTACGACGGGCCCGCGCGGGAGGTCCGGGCCCTATGGCGCCGCGCGACGGCGGTGTGCCGGGACCACGGAGGGTTCCCGCTGGGCCGTCGCTTCGGCGAGTCCTGGAAGCGGGAGCGCTTCGCCCATCCCTACCTGCGGGACACCCTGCTGGGCGTCGGCGTGATGGTGGACACGCTGGAGACGGCGACCACGTGGTCCCGTCTCCTGCGGCTCTACGAGGCGATGACGGGGGCCATTCGCGCCGCTATCCGCGAGGCCGACGGGGGGCCGGGCTACGTGATGACGCACATCTCCCACATCTATCCCTGGGGCGGCTCCCTCTATACGACCTTTCTGGGGCGGCAGGCACCGGGCCGGGAGATAGAGCAGTGGTGGGTCGTCAAACGCGCAGCAACGGAGGCCATCCTGGCCTCCGACGGGACCCTCAGCCACCACCACGGCATCGGCAGGGACCACGCGCCGTATCTTAAAGAGGAGATCGGCCCCGTCGGGATGCGCGTCCTGCGGACCCTCAAGGACGCGCTGGACCCGATGGGGATCATGAACCCCGGAGTGCTGCTGGAGGAGTAAGCGGGGAGCGGTGCGACTGCTTGCAGTTGTCCTACCCCACATATACCAGGAGGCCCTATGGAGAAACCCTACGACCTGTTGCTGAAGGGCGGCATCGTCGTGACCGGGCAGGGGATATGCCGGGCCGACGTCGCGGTGGGCGGCGAGACGATCGCCGCGGTGTCGCCGGACATCCCTGCCGAGCAGGCCCGCGAGGTCATAGACGTCTCCGGCCTCTACGTCTTTCCCGGCATCATAGATGTCCACGTCCATCCCGTCTATCTGGACGACGTGGAGGCGTGCTCGTACGTGGCCGCCTGGGGCGGGACCACCACCCTGCTCCACTTTGCCTACGCCCGGACAGGAGAGAGCCTGCTGGAGCGGGTGGAGGCGATGCTGCAGGACGGCCTGGCCCGTTCCCGGCTGGACTTTGGCCTCCACGGTGGCCTCTTTGAGGCTCCCCGCCAGGTGCCTGAGATCCCCCGCGTGATGGAACTGGGCGTCCGGACCTTCAAGTTCTTTCTGGCCTACGTCAAGCAGGGCTGGTTCACGGACGACTACCACCTCACGTGGGCGATGGATATGCTGGCGGAGCGGGGTGGGATGGCGATGGTCCACGCCGAGAACGGCGGAGCCATAGACTACCTGGAGGACAGGTACCTGAAGCGGCCGGGCGCCTCGCTCCCGGAGTACCGGAAGACCCATCCGGCCGCGCTGGAGGAAGAGGCGATTTTCCGGGCCATCCGTCTGGCGGAAGTGACGGGCTGTCCCCTGTACATCCCCCACGTCACCGCGGCGAGGTGTCTCCGGCCCATCCGGCAGGCCCAGGCGGAGGGGCTTCGGGTCTTCGCGGAGACCTGTCCCCAGTACCTGACGCTGACCGACGAGGTGCTGGATACCCTCGGCGCGCTGGCAAAAATCGGCCCGCCCATCCGCACCGCGGCGGACCGGGATGCGTTGTGGATGGCCCTCCGGGATGGGACCCTCCAGGTCGTCGCATCCGACCACGCGCCCAAGGAGAAGGACCCGTGGGGGGATTTCCTGGAACAGCCCTACGGCGCGCCGGGCCTGGAGACCCTGCTCCCGGTAACCTACGACTGGGGAGTCAATCGGGGGTGGATCAGCGTGGTCCGGCTGGTCCAGGTCCTCTGCGAGAACCCGGCCCGCATCTTCGGCCTCTACCCGAAGAAAGGGACGATCGCCGTCGGCTCCGATGCCGACCTGGTCGTCTTTGATCCGAAGCGGGAGTTCACCATCCGGGCGGAGAATCAGCATTCCGGCGCCGGATACACCCTCTACGAGGGGCGACCCGTCCTGGGGTGGCCGGTGATGTCCTTCCAGCGGGGGCATCGGGTTCTCTGGAAGGGCGAGGTGGTGGCGGAGCCGGGGTGCGGCCGCTTCCTGCCCACCCTGGAGGCCCCCCAGGCCCCCTCACAAGTGTAGTTTTTTTCAGCGCGCAATCCTTCTCTTTCCC
>DAOUBO010000413.1:0-2131 GCA_034432695.1 Anaerolineae bacterium
ATTGGAGGACTTCTACACAGAGCATGCCCTTCCCTCCCATACCAGAATCGTGCTTATAGTATACCCAACCCCCTTTTGTGCAACAAGTCTAGTGGATACCGGTGGTTGCCCCCGGAATCGGGCTGATATCTGGGGCGGTTGGCCCAGGACCCGTTGAGGCAGAAGGAGCGACGGAAATGGACTTTGCCGACCATTTCCACCAGCATTATGGCAGGGATGAACAACTGGCGTTCTCCCGCATTCGCCTCCCGTAGAGGTCCGGGCCGCCTGCGTACCGCCCCGGACACTCAGGAATGTACAACATCGTTGTGCAACGTCGGCACATTTGTGGTATAATATCCAGCGGTTAACGTTTCCACAAGAGCCCACAATGCAGCCCTGCGAACAACAAAAATCGCCTCGCGGCTTTCGCCCAGCCCGAGGCGACGGCCAGGACGGACGGCGCGCCCTGGCATCAGAGATTCTACCACAGAGCCCGCCGACCGTCAAGGCAAAACGCGGTTGGCGGGTTGTTTTTTCTCTGCAAATCTCTGTTCCTTTTCGCTCTCCCTGAGGAGGTGCTGCCTGGATATTCCCTGATTCCCGCCCCACTCTGTGCCAGAACCTCTACCAGAACCTGTGACCTTTGCCGTCCCCTCCCAGCCCTTCGTCCTTCGCCCTGCAACCCGAAGAGAAGGCCCCCCGCAGGCCGAAAACACCTGTACATCCGTTGCGAGTCTCTCAAACGATTACCAGAAAACAAGGTGCCGGATGAAAGCCCAACCAGTGCTCGTCCTTACGACCACCCTTCTGCTGCTCTCCCTGTCCTGCTGGTGCCTGTTCCCTTCGCTGGTTCCTTCTCCGACTCCTCCAGCGCCGACCCCGGGCACCGCAGTTCCCAGCCCTTCAGCATCCACGCCAGCCTCGCCTACCGCAATCCCGATCACTCCCGTTGCCCCACCACCCCACGCGCGCGGACCGGCTTTTGCCGTCTATCGCCCCATCCCCATCTCCCTTCCCCAGGCCTACCGGGGATACACCCTGCCAGTGGACCTGGGAACCGTGCACAACCTCCGCGATTTCCCTTTCACCCCATCTCAAAGAGCCCTCCTGGCTCAGAACGGCTTCGTCGTCATCCCCGCTCAGTGGCGGGAATTCTATGAGGTCTATGGGCAAAATCGCTACCGGACGCCCAGTTTCATCACCACCGACGCGATATACCACGTTTATCACCTGGTGTTTGACAAGATGCTGCGGGACCTGGAGCGGGAGTCCCTCGCACCCGACATCGCCGCGCTGACCCGCGCCTGCGGGGAATCGGCGCAGTCCCTCTACAGCCAGTTGAAGGGCACCTCCCTGGAGCCCGCCGCACGGCGCGTCTGGGCCTACTTCTCCGTCGCCGACCACCTGCTCAACCCCGATGCCCCGTCCCCCTCAGAAGTCGCCAACCTGGTGGAAAAGGAACTGGCCCACATCCGGGAGCACAGCGGAGAGAATGCCAGTCCTATCTTCAGCCCCAGCTGCCCCGAGGGCTGGGATCCGTGCGATACCGACCCCTCTGCACCCTGCCAGGAACTGCTCCCGTATCTGGAGGACTATTCCCAGTACATCCCGCGCGGCCACTATACCCGGAGCGAGCAACTGCAGCGCTACTTCCAGGCAATGATGTGGTACGGGCGCATGCGGATGCGCCTGAACTGCCCCGACGAGACACGTATGGCCCTGTTGATCACACATATTCTGCGCAACACCACCGTTCACGGCGTGCCAGCCGCAGAGGTCTGGGCACGGATCTACGAACCCACTGCCTTTATCGTCGGCAAAGCGGACGACCTGAGCTTCCACGAGTACAGCGCGCTATGGGATGCCGTCTTCGGCCCCTCGGCCGGGCCGGAGAGCCTCGCCGATGAAAGACTGGTATGGACCTTTATCCACTCGGCCCGTCTCCTGCCGCCGCCCCAAATTCAGAGCCAGGCAGACGAGGGTCAGAATTTCCGCTTTATGGGCCAGCGATTCACCCTGGACACTTTCATTTTCAGCGAACTGGTTTCTCCCAAAGTTGAGGAACGTCCATTGCCCAGAGCCCTGGATGTGATGGCGGCAATGGGTTCCGATGAGGCCTACGCCATCCTGGACAGTATGGGGGAAACAG
>DAOUBO010000414.1:0-3588 GCA_034432695.1 Anaerolineae bacterium
AGGCCGCCTCCATCACGCCGCCGTAGCCGCCGCAGACCAGCACCGCCCCGTGCTGTGCCAGGGCCCGCCCGACGGCCTCTGCCAGCGCCTCCTCCTCCGGCGTCGGCGCCGAACTGCCCACAACGGCGATGATCGGACCCGGAGACGACCGCACCGAATCCCTCCGACCAGATGCGATGATTGTTCGTAGTCTGGCACGAAGGTCGGCGGAGTGCTGTTTGAGCCTCCTGAAACGCCTTCCGCTTCGCTCCGCGGCCTGCTGCCACCCGGTCCGGTTTTCTACGCGCGCGAGTTTCTGCGCACTCTGGCGGCTTCCTTCAGCCCTGCCTCCAGCGCGCGCAGGTTCACCTCCTCGGTCCCGGTGGGCACCCGATGGCGGATGGCTGCCTCCAGCGACTCCCGGGATACCACTCCGGTCAGCCCGACCAGCACGCCCAGCGCGACGATGTTCGCCGTAACCTCCCGTCCGGTGACCTCGCGGGCGATGGCCGTCATTGGAACTCGCACCGCGTGGACGAGCGGCGCCCGATAGACGTGGGTGGAGTCCAGAATCAGCAGCCCGTTCTTGCGGAGCACCGCCCCGTAGCGGTCGCACGCTTCCTGGCTCATGCAGAGCAGGATGTCGGGCTCCAGCACCTTGGGGTAGTAGATCTCGGCATCGGAGATAATGACCTCTGCCCGACTGGCCCCACCGCGCGCCTCCGGACCGTAGGACTGGGTCTGGACGACTTTCTTCCCATCCCGGACAGCCGCGTCGGCCAGAAGGATCCCGGCCAGGACTACTCCCTGACCGCCCGTTCCGGCGATACGGACCTCTGTGCGTTCCATGCGCCTCCTCTGGCGGCCTGGATGATCTCGGTGTAGTACCGGTGGGTGTACTCTGCCAGGTCATCCCGGTCGGTCAGGATGCCGCGGATGATCTTCCCGGCACGCTCCTCCTCGGTCATCCGCTCGGCCTGTTTCACGGTAATGCTCTCTTCTTTCAGCCGCAACATCATCTCCGGCGCCGTGCCCCATCGGTTCAACCGCCCGATGGTCGTATGGCAGTAACTGATGGCTTCCACCACGGAGAACCCCTTCTTCTGGAGCGCGCGGGCGATGTAGTCCTGGAGTTCGTCCACGTGGTAAACCGTGCTCCGGGCGACAAAGGCTGCCCCGGCGCATTTCGCCAGTTCGGCGATCTGGAAGGAGGGCTCAATGTGGCCATAGGGGGCGGTGGTTGTACGGACGCCCTGGGGAGTTGTGGGGGAGTATTGACCTCCCGTCATTCCGTAGGTTGCGTTGTTGACCACAATGGCGGTCAGGGCGATGTTGCGCCGAGCCGCGTGGATGAAGTGGTTGCCGCCGATGGCCAGCGCGTCGCCGTCGCCCATCACGACGATCACCTTCATCTCTGGCCGGACCAGTTTGAGGCCGGTGGCGAAGGCCAGCGCCCGACCGTGGGTCGTGTGCAGCGTGTTGAAATCCACATAAACCGGCATTCGCCCGGCGCAGCCGATGCCGGAGATCATCGCGACCTCGTCCTTATCCAGGCCAAGGCTGTCCACCGCCCGGATGATGGCACCCAGAACGATGCCGATGCCACACCCGGCACACCAGATGTTGGGAAACTTTTTGCTGTGGCGAAGGTAACGCTCGTGAATGCGCGATTCACTCTTGGGGATCATCGTGCCTCCCGTGAGAGCGGGCCCGAAGCCGCAGAAAGGCCCGAAACCAGGTTCCGGAGGTCAGGACGGGGCGAAGTCATCTCTGCTCCTCATAAGTGGGCTGCTGAATTCCGTGGGGAAAATGGGGCGGGTGGGATTCGAACCCACATGTCCTTTTGGGACAGAGGATTTTAAGTCCCCCGCGGCTGCCGTTTCGCCACCGCCCCAGACAACAACGGGCAGTCCGGTGTGGACTGCCCGTTTGGAGAACACGGCCCTGCCAGGAGGCGACGGCCGGATTCGAACCGGCGAATGAGGGTTTTGCAGACCCTTGCCTTACCACTTGGCTACGTCGCCGATCAACTTTGGGAAAGCGCCTTACAGGTGAGCGGGCGACGGGATTCGAACCCGTGACCTTCTCCTTGGCAAGGAGACGTTCTACCAGCTGAACCACGCCCGCTTGCGCTATAATTATACCACGCCAGGTGAAATTTGACAAGGCTGGGGGCGGAGGATTCGAACCCCCACAAACGGATCCAGAGTCCGTTGTCCTACCCTTAGACGAGCCCCCAGTAGGGCGGTTATATTGTACCACGGAACTTGAAATCTGGCAAGTTGGAGAACGCAAACCCTGACCGCTTCAGTTTGTCCAAACTCCAGAAATGTGCTACAATATTCGCGCCATCTTATTACCCCTGGAGAGGTCACCATGAGCGAGCAACTGATTGAGAAACTGAACGCTGCGATCGCCCGCGAACTCCAGGTCTCCATCCAGTACATGTGGCAACATGTTCGGGTGGGCGGTCCCCACGCGGCATCCCTCGGCGACGTTTTCAAGAAAATCGCCATCACCGAGATGAAACACGCCGAGGCGATCGCGGAGCGGGTGGACTACCTGGGCGGCGTTCCCACCACCAAGCCGGCTCCCATCACCGTGGGGAACCACTGGCGGGAGATGCTGGAACTGGACGTGAAGGCAGAGGAAGAAGCCATCACACTGTACAAAGAAATCATCGCCCTCGCCCGCCAGGAAAACGACATCGTGACGGCCAAACTTTTTGAAGAGATTCTGATGGACGAGGAGGAGCACCACAACGAGTTCCGCACGCTGCTGGAATAAATAGCCCCTGGTCTGGCCCAGATGCTGGGGGCTGGTGGCCACCGGGAGGGGTAAGGTTGCCCCATACCGATCCAGCAGTACCCGTGGCTCGTGGAGGTGGATAGAACCCGAACCCTCCATGCCAGAGGAGCGCGGCGATAATGAAAGGACAGACCCTGCCCGAACCGCTGATCTTTGAGATGTCCCGCCCCGGCCGATGTGCGGCCAGTCTGCCGGAACTGGACGTTCCTCCCGCCGAACTCCCGACGGAGTTCCTCCGGGACGATCTCCCCCTGCCTGAGGTCAGCGAGGTGGACCTGGTCCGCCACTACACCCGCCTTTCCCAGAAGAACTACGCGGTGGACGTCGGCTTCTACCCCCTGGGCTCCTGCACGATGAAGTACAACCCGAAAATCAACGAGGAACTGGCCCGGCTTCCGGGCTTTGTCCATCTGCACCCCTATCAGGATGTGGACACCGTCCAGGGAGCCCTGGCCCTGATGTACTTCCTGCAGGAGTTCCTGAAAGAGATCGGCGGCTTTGCGGCGGTGAGCCTGCAACCGGCGGCGGGGGCCCACGGCGAACTGACCGGCGTGTTGATGATGCGGGCGTGGCAGTGCGACCGGGGCGAGGGCCATCGGGACATCATCCTGGTCCCCGACTCGGCCCACGGGACCAACCCGGCCAGCACAACGATGAGCGGGCTGAAAGTTGTGGAGGTCCCATCGGACGACCGGGGGAACGTGGACCTGAAGGCGCTGGAGGCGGCCTGCCGCCAGTACGGGGGCCGGCTGGGCGGGGGGGGGGCCCCCCACCCCCAACCCCCTGGGGGCCTTTTCGAGG
>DAOUBO010000415.1:0-3639 GCA_034432695.1 Anaerolineae bacterium
GGCCAGACGGGTGGCGGTATTCTCCGGCGCGGCAACGGCCAGCGCCGGGGCCCGCAACTCCGCCGGGTCCCGGCCCTCCAGCACGGCATGGGCGACCCGAACGCCCCCCATCGGCGTCGCCGTCGCGGCCAGATAGGCCGCTTCGGCCTCCATCAGCCGCTCCTTCGCCGCGCGCGCCTCCCGTCGGGCGGCCTTCAGGTCCTCCTGGAGCCGGGCTACCGCTTCGGGAAGTTCCCAGTGTCCCACGGTCAGGAGAGCGGCGAGATGCCGGAGAGTATCGTGCTTGAGCCGGTAGTCCCGGAACGCCCGGCCGCCGCAGACGAACTCCACCCGCGTCTCCTGCCCCCGATAGTCCAGCCGCAGGATTTTCAGCAGGCCGATCTCCCCCGTCCGGGCCACGTGCGTCCCCCCACACGGGTTCAGGTCAAAGGGCGGCCCTCCGTTCCGCCCGGCGACCTCCACCAGCCGGATCGGCCCCTCTACCTGAGGAGGCCGCCGGAGGCGCAAGGAGGGAAGTTCGTCCGACGAGACAAAGAAAGTCCGCACCGGCCGGTTCTCCCAGATGACCCGGTTCACCAGGTCCTCCACCGGGGCCATCGCCTCCGGAGCCAGCCGCGGGACGTTGAGGTCAATCGTACTGGTCTCCGCGCCCAGGTGGAAGGAGATGGTGTCGGCCTCCAGGAGTTGCTCACAGGCCGCGGAGAGGAGATGCTGGCCCGTGTGTTGCTGCATATGGTCAAACCGCCGGGCCCACTCCACCTCCCCCCTCACTTCTGTCTCGTCCAGCGGAGCCTCCAGGATGTGGACAACGGCCCCATCCGGCTCCCGGACCTCCACCCCGATGACGGGCACCCCGTTCAAGAGGCCCCGATCCGAAGGCTGACCGCCAGAGGTCGGGTAGAAAGCGGTCCGGTCCAGGACGACAGCCGGGCGATCCTCCCACTCCAGCCGCTCCACGACACGGGCGGTGAAGGAGGTCAGGTAGGAATCGGCGTAGTAGAGCCGCTCGGTCATCATGGGGATTCAGAACGGAACTCGTCCCGCAGGATGCTCATCACGATGAGATCGTGGTAAGCGCCGTTCCGGAACACAGCCTGCCGCCGGGTTCCCTCATAGCGAAAACCGACCTTCTCGTAACATCGGCGGGCCCGGTGGTTGAAATCTATGACTTCCAGTTCCACCCGGTGGAGATTCATCTCCTCAAAAGCGAAGCGGAGTATGGTGCGGATCGCGTCCGCCCCGTAGCCCTTGCCCCAGTATTCCTTCTCGCCGATGGCGATCCCCAGGACGGCATTGCGGTCTTTCCACCTGATCCGGTGGAGCCCGATGTTGCCGATGTGGACCCACTCCTCGCCGACACGGGCCTCCAGGGCGTAGACCCGGACATCCTGTCGCTTTTGCAGGTCCTCAAACCACTGCTCCTCGCCTTCCGTGGAGATCGGTTCGTATATGTCCAGGTACTGACGGACCTCGGGGTCGTTGAACCATCGGACGAAGGTCGGGAGATCGGAGCGCTCCACGGCCCGTAGACGGACGCGCTCTCCGTAGATCACTTTCCACCTCCGGCCGTCGTCTTCACCCAGCGACGGGTGCCGTTTTCCATAAAGGATGCGACTTTCCCCTCCGCTTCCAGCACGTCCAGATGGCCGATCACTTCGGAAATGGCCAGGAAACGGTTGACAGGGTCCAGGCGCGGGAAGAGCGAACGGGAAATCTCGTAGGGAGTACGCGGCCCGTCTTCCAGCGCCCGCAACACCTCCTCGCTGCGCCGGCGGTGAAACTCCAGGCGACGGGCCACCAGGTCGGAGACATCGTCTATCAGAGGGCCGTGGCCGGGAAGGGCGCCGACCACCGGGAGGGCCGCGATCCGCCGCAACTGCTGGACGTAGTCGGCCAGACGGCGGGGCCGCTCCGCCCCCTCGTGTTCCGGCGGCTCCACGATGGGGTTAGAGGAAACGTCCCGCAGAAGGTGGTCGCTGGAGATCAGCAACTGCCGCTGGGGTTGATAGAGGCAGATCAGCCCGCCCGCGTGGCCCGGCGTGTGCAGGATAACCCACTCCTCGTCTCCCAGCCGAACGGTATCGCCGTCTTTCAGGCTTCCCGTCGGGTGAACTGGGGCGGCGAAGATGCCCATCGCCCGCCGGGCCCGGTCTACCTGCAGGACTTCCTCCGCCGGCATCCCGGCTTCCTGCATCAGCGCGCGATAGAAGGCCAACCGCCGTTCTCGTTCCGCCTCGTAGTCGGCCATCAGGGCGAAGTTGGAAGGATGGGTCAGGACCTCGGCTCCGGAGATGTCGGCCAGTTCTCCGGCCTGGCCGTAGTGGTCGCTATGGGCGTGGGTGAGGATCAGCCGGCCCACGTCGGCCAGGCGGAGCCCCTTTTCTGCCAGGGCCTCCTCCAGCGCGCCGCGCGCCGGGGCATACCGTGGCCCGACGTCTATCAGCGTGGGCGGGTCTCCTTCCGCAAGGTATAGGTTGACCGGCCCTACCGGGAACGGCGTGGGGGCCTGGAGGACATGCAGGTAGGGTGGCAGGAGGCTTTTCCAGGGTTGCTCGCTCATCTACGATATCCCTCAGCCCCTCGCCGAGTGCCAGCGGCGAGAGGAACATGGCCCGGACGATCAGGCCTGTCGGGATGCATAGTATTCGCCGTATTTCTTATCCGTCTTGGCGATGTGGGTGTACAGCCAGGAAAGGACGAAGGCCGCCAGTTCCCGGGCGGCCTTCCGGTCTCCCTGCTCATACCGTACCCGGGCGGATTGGACCTGCTCTATCAGGCCCTGGTGGATTTTCCGATGGGCATCCAGGTCCGGATACCCGATCTCTGCCATGAACTGCTCTTCGGCCCCGAAGTGGAAAGAAGTGTACTCCGCCACGCCATGGAAAAGGCGGCTGATGGCCTCTTCCCGGTCGCCGCGTTCTATCGCCTCGTAGAACCCGTTCAGGATGTCTATCCAGCGCTGGTGCTGTTCGTCCATCTGGGGGACGCCGACGCTGAGTTCTTCGCTCCACTGCACCTTCATAATAGACGCCCTCCTGCATTTGTTGCCCCGATTATACCTGCAAAGTGGGATTCCGCCAAGTGGGCGCGTCCGAGGCCTGGACACAGGTTGGGACACGGGTTTGGCAGCCCACCCCTGCGCCGCCTGAAGGCCAGGCCAAAGGCAATGGGCCTCGCCCCGTGGGGCTCGCGCCCGAAGCATCGTCCATCGTCCGTCGTGGGCCTTCGGCCCCCCTGGGGGCGTGCAAGATAAATCTTGCGCCACAGGCCGATTTCTCATCGCTCCCACGGGAGTCGGAGGGATTATCCATCCGGGCTGAACCCCTGGGCGCGTTCCCCGCGAACCTCCGGATCAGCGTCGCTCGCCATGGGGGAACCCAGCCATGTGGACGCGTCCGAGGGCAACGCCCGACCGGAACAGCCCATTCCAGCGCTCCGGTCCGGCGACGGATTTGGCCCGGCTCAGGCCGAGGATAGAGCCGCTGTGGGGCAGATATTCTCCCGACCGGTCAGATCGGGGTGGAAGCCCGCGCCCAGTTCCTGGAAGGAGCAGGCCCGTTCGTGGTGGAGGATGAACTTTTTGGAGACGCTGTCAAACAGAACCGCCGCGCTGCTCAAGGCGTGCGCTCATCCATTTCC
>DAOUBO010000416.1:0-3538 GCA_034432695.1 Anaerolineae bacterium
GTGGGCCAGACGGGCCTGCAGGTCCAGCGAGGGGTTGCGGACCAGCAGGGCGATGTCGTAGTCGCTCCGGGGGCCGGCGGTGCCAGCGGCCCGGGAGCCGAAGAGGTAGGCCAGCAGGACCTCCTCCTCCCCGGCCAGATATCGGACCAATGCCTGCATGCGGTCGTTTGGGGTTTCCATCCGGTCAGATGATACCATACCATTGGGGGGATACAAATCATTGCCTCTTCTCTGATCGGCACGCCATGGATCGCCGGGTTCAGTAGTAGGTTTGAACCAGAGCGATCAGAGATCGGATATTAAAGGCCAGCATAAACAAAATCATACCGAACCCCACCACTGCCTTCGTTCGTTCAGGCAAAACAAACGAGAACCCCCATGTGCCCAGGAGTGCCCAACTGACTACAGCGGGGAACAGGAATCGGCCCTGTGGCTGAAAGACGGCAAGGTTGTACCACACTACTCCCAAAAAGGCCAGAAGTAACCCCAAGAAGAGGAGCAACAATACGCGAGCCAAAAACTGCTTTTGGTCTATTTTATCTTTTCTCAAGAGATCAACTCCGCAAAAAACAGAGGCTCCGAATCCCAGGGCCCATATTCCTGCAGCGCATACAATCCACAAGCCCGGGACCCGTATATTCGCCCACCCGAAGCGAGCAAAAAAGAGTTCAATCAGCATCGGGAAAAAAGGCTTCCAGTAAACCCAGGAGAATGCCCGGGGTTTCACACTCAGGTGGGCACTCATATATGAGAGAGCAGATCGCGCCTCTGGATACACCAGGTAATACCCCCCAACGAGAATGACCAGAGGCAAAAAGAAGCCGATGACCAATCCCGGCCATTTTTTCGCGAAAGTCGCAGAAAGAGCCACGGCGACCAAAGCCATCGGAATCAGGTATACTGTTGTGAGTTTGGCGAGAATTCCGGCCCCTAAGGTGAGCCCTGTCGCGGCTGCTAACCAGTTGTATCGCTCTGCGGGGTTCTGCATCCTGACAGCAAGCAGAAATACAATGGCAGATAGTGCGTTCGTTACAGTATCATTCCGCACCGTTGCGCTGATGAACGTAAATTGTGGGAGAAAGGCGACCCAACTGGCCGCAACGATTTCAAACCCTTCCATCTTCATCCATTGACCAACCTTATAAGTGGCATAAACGATCACCACGCCCCACAGGGAAGAAAGAAACCTGAGGATCGCCAAACCCCACTGGCCGCGCCAGATATCCAGCAGGCGATTTACCTCTTGATGAAAGAGGTTCGGGTTTCTGAAGGGGTCGGAACAAAATAACGGGTTAAAGGGCGGGAAATCAACAGGCAAGGAACCCGGGAGCAGGAATGACGAAACTTTGTAGACTACCGCCAGAGGCAAATATCCCAGAGCCGGGTGATACCACTCGTAGTTAGAGGTCGTAAAGGCATAGTCCCGGCAGAAAGAGGCGCGCTGACGGATCGTCGGGTCCGTTGGCGGACGCCAGCGCTCGGCCAGTTGCATCACGTATCGGTAATGAGCGGGTTCGTCCGGCGATTCCCAGGGAGGAACCACAACTGCATACAGGGCCGCTAAAAGGCAATAGATGGCAATGACAAGCATCAGAAAGCCCGAAGACCGACCAATTTCCCTAATCTTCACAAAAACCCCCAGGCTCATCTGAACGATTCTCCAGGCATCAGCGCAGGGTTCTTACGTAATCCTGCCAGTATCTGCCCAGGGGAGCCAATCCCATAGGATTTGCCCCCAATCCGGAATACAGGAGATTGCCGTTGTAAAATTGAAGATACTGGCCGTTCTCGTATTTCCCGCTATCATCGTCCAAACTGTACCAGTTCCAGCGTTGAACCAGACGACACTCGTCCTCGGGATAGCCGATACTGCAATCCTTCTGGTTTAAAAAGTGCTCAAAAGAAGGGTACATAAAACTATTGCGGACCTCTTCCGGCGAAAATCCTGCATAGTGAGGGGGCATGTTGACCCCGTATTCTGTGATAATCAGGGGCTTATTTTGCTGCCCTTTTTCTTTCATCCAGGTCCGGAAGGCACGAATATGCTGCCAGGCAATGGAGAAATCTTTATTATCGTTTACCGTGTATGTAATACCCGTGGTCGCACTAAGTCCGGCTGGTATATCTGCACCCCACTCTCCCCTCACTTCCTGCAAAACAAAAGCGTGAACATTCCAGACATCAACCGGTATAGGTTCGCCATACTCCTGCTGATAGGCATTCCAGACCCGATCCATGTATTGCAGCCGCAACGGTGTCGCCTGGATGACGCTTCCATTGGCGAACCTGGCTGTAGGGTCCGCGTTGAGAATAAACTGCCGGATCTCGTGATAGGCCCGGGCATAGAGTTCGGGCAGTATTTCATCCTGCCGGGCACAGTAGCCCTGCCCCCAGTCCCTACGCTCAATTTCGTTGCCGATCACCCACAGCAAGCCGGGATTTGCCCGGGCCGTCGTTTCAATCACCGTCCAACTAGGTGAGACAGTGTATGTGTACTGCCCGTTTATTTGAAGGTAGGGGCAATCCACACAGCAAGTGGTCGGGGTACCGTTTTGATCTTTTAACTGCTTTACCCGCACAATGGGGATATACTCTATCCCGTTGGGCCTTGGCGCGTCGGGGGTTACCGTCCAATCCACGTACCACCCCAGGCGCAGCCCGACAATATCCGCCGCAGGATACTCTGATAAGGAACGGCGCGCCGTTGCGGCGCCGAAGCGCCACAAAGGCGTAACGTAATTTTTTGCCATCAGAGGCAAGTAGACCTGAGGGGTAAGGGCCTGTTCTGGTTGCTCCCCTAAACTCCATGCTGAAGGAACGCCTTCCGCGAACGCACCCTGCAAGGATAGAATCAGGGCCAATCCCACAACGAGCAGAAGCCAGCAAGAGTTACATTTTTTCATACACAACAACCTCCGTTCACGGTCCTGCGACATTGCGTATAATCAAGGGCAAATACGCACGCGGCTCCAATTCGGGCACCGTCTGCCGCACCACGCTCTGGCCCGGCATCCCCCAGCCCGGTGCCACCATCACCAGCAGGAGAAGGAGCACCAGCACCCCTATGAACCACGCTAAGTGCAAACGTGATATGCGCTTCATCTTTCACCTCCTATCCACTGGCTCACCATACGGACCCACCCCTCCCCCACCGCCGTCAGCGCCCCGGTCTGGGGGTCAAAGAGGCGGCCGGTGGGGGAGGTAACGTCGTCCAGACTGTACCAGCACCAGCGCTGGACCAGACGGTAGCCATCCGACGGGTCGCCCAGGGACGGGTCGGCCGCCGTCAGGAAGAACTCAAAGGTCCCCCGCAGGAAGGCCACCACCCGCTCGGTCGGGAAACCATAGTCCTCCGGCATGGGGATGCCGTACTCGGAGACGATCAGCGGCCAGCCGCCATAGCCCCGCGCCGCCATCCATCGCCGAAAGTCCCATATCTGCCGCCGGAAGGCCTCCAGGTTGCCCGAATCGTCTATCTCGTAGAGGATTCCCCGATCGTCCGGAAGGCCGGGGGGAATGTCCACGCCCCAGGAGCCCC
>DAOUBO010000417.1:0-2982 GCA_034432695.1 Anaerolineae bacterium
ATCAGTTGCTGCCCGACCTTGATGTCGTTGGGGTTGGCCAGGTTGTTCCGCTGCTGAAGGGCCTGGACCGTCACACCGAAGCGGCGGGCGATGCTGTAAAGGGTGTCGCCGGAGCGGACGGTGTAGACCTGTTCGCCCGGCGCGGCCTGGGCGGGGAAGACGGGGACGGTCGGCGCGGCGGAGCCCTGGGGCGGCGGGCCCGCCGGCGAGACGGGAGAAGGCCCGGGCGGGACCGGCGTGGGGGGAACCGGCGTCGGCGGGACCGGGGTCGGAGCGGGGGGTGGGGCCGGCGTGTAGACAACGGCCGTCGGCGTCGGCGCACTGCCCATCGCCTCCTCCAGGATCTCCCGGCTCACCTGCTGGATGGTCTGGATGTCCGGGGACCGGCGCGCGTTCAGCAACCGCTGGGCGACCCACTGGGGGAGAAACGCGTCCACGATCCACCCGATGATCCAGAGGGCCAGCACGACCCCGACGAAGTAGACCAGCACCTGAACGGGCCCCTTCGCCAGCAGGTCCTTCTTGAAGAAGAGCCAGAGAGCCCACACCAGGCCGAGAATCAGTGGAACGAAGGGCAATAGTGCAGTCAGTCTCATCTCTCCCTCCTGTGTTGAAGGGTATCGTTGCAACGCTGCCTCTACCTCCGGGCAGGCGCTCTGAGCCAGAAAGGGACGGGGGTCCACATAGCCACCCGCGACCTTATCATACACCGCCACATAGAACGGCCGTTCCTTCCCACCCCCCACAACCCCCAGCGGCTGCCCCGCGCGGACCTCACTGCCGTCCGCCACCACGGAGCGGAGTCCCGAAACCCAGAGGATCCACTCCCCGTTCTCTACCTGAAGGGTCAGGTCTCCCCACTGGTCTACGTAGCGGGCCAGGCGGCCGGACATCGGGGCCGGGAGGAGCGTCGCCGCTTCCGTCGCCATTGCCGCGCCAGGGAAAAGCCCACACTCCGCTTCCCCAACCCACCGAACGGGAGCATCCAGCATCAGGGCCGGAGCCAGGTCGCCCTCTCCCCCCTCGTGGGGCACCACAAAACACTCCCCTACCCTGCGTTCCACACAGGAATCGTCTACAGCCGGGCGGGGTCGGACCCACGTCGGCGGAGCCGCCCAGGCCCAGAGCCGGTCCAGGGCTTCCTGAAGGAGCCGGACCGCCGGGAGGAAGGGCGACGGGAGAGAGAAAGCCGGCCTTCCGCTCAGTTGCGCCTGGATGGCCAGATGGACGGGCCAGGCCCCCAGCACCTGCAACCGCACCACCTGCCCCGAAGCGGTCCGATGGGGCATGTTCTGGTGGGCCGCGTCGTAGCCGTTCATCACGTAGCCCGATCGGTCCGGGTCCAACCGGGTATTGCGGCCCGCGTTGTAAAAGAGATAACACCGCTTCAGCGTCTCCGGATCAGTGGTGGTGTAGTGGACCTCCGGGCAGTGTTCCTTAAAGATGCGGGCTCCCAGCCGGAGTTGCCGGGCAACCTCGGCGTCGTCTATCGGCCCCGGCGAGAAGCAGGGCAGCCGCCCCGTCCGGACGGCCGAGTACAGGCCCATAATCCCCTCGCAGTTTGGGGGATTGACGGCCTGCAGCCCTCCCTCTTTGTACCAGAGAACGAGCGGGGTAACCGGCGGGACGTCCTCCAGCCGGGCAATGACGTCGGCGACCGGGGCCCAGCGAGCCACCGTCGCCTGCTGGGCGGGGGTCAGCCGGTAGCGGCCCTCCCAGACCTTCTGGCTCCCCACGACCGCGGCGGTGGGCAGGGCAAACAGGAGGAAGGTCTCCAGCACACCCTGAAGGAACACCCAGAGGAGACGACGCAGGTGAACCTGAAGGAGCGGGATCAGGTACTGCTGCGCCCATTCCTGGAGCCAGGCCGGAACCCAGGCCGCCCACGGTTTCATCGGGGCCTACAGACCACCGGGACCATCAGCGTCTTGGCATACGGCCGCTTCGCGCGGCCGTGTGTTGGGGATTATAAACGTAAACGGGGAAAACGCAAAACCCTGCAGCGAGGACACTCATCGCCTTTCCCTTCCCCAGAACAGGGCCAACCCACCCCCGGCCCCGTCTATCACCACGTCCCAGAAGGAGGGGGTACGGCCGGGGACGAGGGACTGGTAGAATTCGTTCCAGAGCCCGTAGACAAGAACGAGGGCCAGGGCCAGCCATCGGGACCGGGGCGAGCCAGAGGGCCCCTCCAGCGCATAGAGATACAGGCGCGCCAGCATACCGTAGAGGACCAGGTGCCCGGCCTTTTTGAGGAGAAGGTCCAGCCACGGCTCCGGCGCATGGGGCAGGTCCGGCCGGGCGGAGAGCACAAAGATCAGCCCCATCCAGAGAAGCGCTGGCAGCCAGCGTAAGATCACCCTGTCCCTCTCCATTCCGCTTCACCCCTGCGCAGCCAGCAGGGCGCGATAGGCCCCTTCCGCCGCCTCTGCCAGACGGCCCCAGGAGCGAGAGCGGCGTACTTCCTCTGCCGCGGCCACGCCCAGACGACCTCGCAGGCGGGCGTCTTTCAGCAGCCCTGCAACGGCCCGGGCGAACCCCTCCTCGTCGCCGGGGGCAACCAGCCAGCCGGTCTCCCCGTGGCGAATGAGTTCCCGAATCTCCCCAACCCCTTCGGCCACCACCGGCATCCCCGCTGCCAGGAGGTCCAGGAGTTTGACCGGACATTTGGCGCGGTTCACAAGCGTGTCGTCAAAGGGATACACCGCCACCGCCGCCCGCGCAAAGAGGTCGGGAAGGCGGTCGGGCTCCACCCATCCCGCGTACTCCACCCTGTCCTCCAACCCCCTTATCCGGGCTTCCCGGAGCAGGCCTTCCTCCTCCCCCCAAAGCCCCTTCCCCACCACCAGAAGGGAGACCTCCGGGACCTCCCGCCGGACCCGCTCCAGAACTCCCAGCACCCGACCGATGGGAAACTCAAAGAACCGGGTATAGAGCAGGATCACCGGCTGGGGGGGGGGGGGGGGGGGGGGCGGCCGCCCG
>DAOUBO010000418.1:0-20670 GCA_034432695.1 Anaerolineae bacterium
TATGGCTGGGCCAAACTGATGGCCGAACTGACCCTGAAAGCCTATTATCGGGAATATGGGCTCAGGTCTGCCTCCTGTCGCTACTTCACCGCCTACGGCCCCCGAGGGGTGGAGAATCACGCCGTCATTGCGATGATCGCGAAGGCATTCGTTGGGCAGAACCCGTTTGAGGTTTGGGGCGATGGCACCCAGGTGCGCAACTGGACCTACATTGACGACATTGTGCGGGGGACCATTCTGGCCGCCGAAAAGATAGAAGATGGCACCGCAGTGAACCTGGGGACAATGGAACGAGTCCGGGTCATTGATGCGGTGAGGATGGTACTGGAATACACCGGACATCGGGCCGAGATCGTGTTCCGGCCGGATATGCCTGTGGGTCCGCTGAACCGGGTGGCCGATAACTCTCTGGCGAAGAGACTCCTGGGCTGGGAGCCCCAGGTGCCTTTCCGGGAAGGGCTCAAACGGACAATAGACTGGTATTTCTCTACCAAAGATCGGGAACAGGTGCGCAGGATTCTGGACCGGATGCTCACGGAGCGATAAGGGATGCACACCCTGCCCCGTATTTCTATCATTACCCCCTCTTATAACCAGGGCCAGTTCATTGAGCAGACCATCCAATCGGTCCTGAGCCAGGATTACCCGGACCTGGAGTACATTGTGATGGATGGGGGCTCTACCGATGAGACCCTCTCTATCCTGAGGAAATACGAGGGAAAATTGCTCTGGATCAGCGAAAAGGATCGCGGTCAATCCCACGCCATCAACAAAGGGCTGCGGATGGCTTCCGGGGAAGTGATCGCGTTCCTGAACTCGGATGACCTCTACGAACCGGGAGCATTGCTGGCTGTGGGGGAATTCTTCGCCCGCCACCCTCAGGCCTTCTGGGTAACGGGAAAATGCCGGATCATCAATCAGCAGGGGCGAGAAATCCGCAGGTGGATTACCCGTTATAAAAATTTCTGGCTGCGCCTGGGAATCTACCCGGTGCTTTACGTGCTCAATTATATCTCCCAACCGGCCACCTTCTGGCGCCGGGAGGTTGTGGAGGAAATTGGATATCTGGACGAAGATCTGCACTACGCCATGGAGTATGACTACTGGCTGCGCATAGGCCAGCGGTTTCGCCTCTGGTTTATCCCCAAATATCTGGCCCGGTTCCGAATTCACCCCTCGTCCAAGGCCGGCTCTTCGGCCCGGGCTCAATTTGATTCGGAGTTGCTCATCGCCCGGCGGTATGTGCGCCCGCCCTTTCTGCTTGCCTTGCATCGCCTTCACACGGCCGCAGTGGTCGCCGTATATCAGCAGTTGCTGGCCCGGGAGCAGAGAAGTGCATTCTCGTCTGGAAGGGGAGGAATCCAATGAAGCGAAGCGTCATTGTCCTGGGAGTCCACGATGGGCATAATGCAGGAGCGGCGCTGGTCCGCGATGGGGAAGTCATCGCCGCAATTCAGGAAGAACGTCTGGTGAACATCAAGAATTACAGCGGCATACCAGTACAGGCTATCCGCACCGTGTTTGACATCAGCGGGATTCAGCCCTCCCAGGTGGATGTGATCGCGATCGGGTGCCTGGTGCGAGCCACCGCCCCTATCAAGGAGGAAGAGACCTGGCGCGTGCGGCTATTTAAGAAGGCGGCCCCGTTGCTGCGCAGCCACGCGGCCACCCATTTGCTGGTACGAACGTTTCACAGGTTTCGCCGGATGGATGAACTCAAAGCGGTTCTGGAAGAGATGGGCATCGGCGACAAAGAGATCGTCTTCATAGAACATCACACCACCCATGCCGCCTGCGCGTATTACCAGAGGCCCTGGGAGGATGAGACGCTGGTGTTGACGCTGGACGGAGCGGGCGATGGGATCAGCGCCACAGTGAATGTCGGCAGCGGGTTCAGCATCCGGCGCATCGCATCCACGACCTACTACGATAGCCCGGGCAACAATCTCTACAGCGAAATTACCGGCTACCTGGGCATGAAGCGCTGGGAGCACGAATACAAGGTGATGGGTTTGGCCCCCTACGGTCAGCCGGATTACTGCATGGATCAAATGCGGCGTATCGTGCGTATCAACCCCAGGAAGCCTCTGGAGTTCCAGAACACGCTGGGCGCCTACTCTACCGAGGTCCAGCGAAAACTGCAGCGGCTTCTGGCCGGCCAGCGTTTTGACAATATCGCCGCGGCCTGCCAGAAATACTTTGAGGAACTGGTTACCCAGTGGGTTCGCAATGCTGTTCAGGCCACTGGATTGCGCAAAGTGGCCTGCTCGGGCGGGATGTTTCTGAACGTCAAGGCCAACAAACTGATCCGCGAGATGCCGGAGGTGGATGATGTCTTCTTCTATCCGGCGGCGGACGACGGCGGTACCCCTGTGGGCGCCGCACTGGAAGCCTACTACCGCTACTGTGAGCGGGAGGGGATTGAACCCCAGCGGGTGCCCCTGGCCGACCTGTACTATGGGAGGGAATGGTCCGACGAGGAGATTGAAGAGGCCCTGGCGGAGGCCAACTGGCGTGGCCAGGCCGAGAAGGTTGATCCCATTGAAGAAGTCATCGCCGACCTTCTGGCCCAGGGTAAGATCATCGCCCGCTTCCACGGGCGGGATGAGTGGGGGCCGCGCGCTTTAGGGAGCCGCAGCATCATGGCCGACCCCCGCGACCTGCGCATCATTCGCCGCCTCAATTTTGCCATTAAGCACCGGGATTTCTGGATGCCCTTTGCTCCCTCTATCCTGGAAGAGGATATGGATGTTTATCTCAAAGATGCGCGTCCTGCCCGGTACATGATTGAGGCCTTTGATACCACCGAGAGGGCCGAGGACATCATTGCCGCGCTGCACCCCTATGACCGGACGGCACGCCCGCAGACGGTGAACGGCTGGGATGCTGGCTGGCAGCGCATCATTGAGCGATTCCGGGAGCGGACCGGGGTGAGCGGGATCCTGAACACCTCTTTTAACCTCCACGGCTATCCGATCGTCGGCTCACCTCAGGTGGCTCTGTGGACCTTTGAGAACAGCGCGCTGGATGGGCTGGCGATAGGGAACTGGCTCGTGCTCAGACCGGGTAAATAAGCTATTACTATGCGTGTTCTTCAGGTTTCACCTTTCTTTTCCCCAAGAATGGGAGGCTCCGCTCAGGTGGTTTACCAGATCGCCAGGCACCTTGGTAAGAAAGGGCACGCTGTTACGGTTGTGGCTGGCGATTACAGGTATAGGGAGAAAGGATTCCCAGAGGACAACTTTCAGCTGATATTACTCCGCAGTCTTATATCCCAAAAGGGGGCTTATTTTACACCTTCGCTGATTACGTGGGCAAGGAAACACGTTGCCGAGTTTGATGTCATTCACATGCATGAATTCAGGACGTTCCAGAACGCGGTCGTGCACCACTTCGCCATCCGATACGGGATACCGTACCTGCTATCGGCCCATGGCACGCTGCCCATCATCCTTGAGAGGAAATGGTTCAAACAAGCCTACGACCTGCTTTTCGGCCGGGCGTTGCTGGCATCGGCCAGCCGTCTGGTAGCGGTGTCGCCCGTGGAGGTGGAACAGTATCGCCAGGCGGGTGTGGAAGAGCAACGGGTGCGGGTCATCTGCAACGGTCTGGACCTGGAGGAATTCTCCCCCCTCCCGCCTCGCGGGACGTTCCGCCGGAGATGGGGGATCAGCGAGGAGGATCGGGTGGTGCTTTTCCTGGGCAGGCTGCACAGGATAAAGGGCATCCATTACCTGATAGAAGCCTGCGCGTGGCTGAGGGCCCGGAAGGATAACCTTCTGCTGGTGATCGCCGGCCCCGATGAGGGAGAACAGGGGAAACTGGAGGTAATGGTTGAGAAACTGGGCCTGCAGGACGGGGTCCGGTTCGTGGGCCCGCTTTACGGAGAGGACAAACTGGCCGCATACGTGGATGCCGACGTGCTGGCCTCTCCTGCGATGTATGAGATATTCGGCCTGGTGCCCTTTGAGGCCCTGATGTGCGGAACGCCAGTTGTTGTTACGGACGACTGCGGTACAGGGCAACTGATCGGCGAGGCCCAGGCGGGCTACCGGGTCCCATACGGAGACGTGGAGGCTCTGGCGGAGGCCCTGCTCCGGGCCCTCACCAACCGTGAGGAGGCCCTGCAGATGGTCGCGGCGGGCCAGAGGTATATCCGGGAGCGACTGGATTGGAGGATGGTGGTAAGCGACCTGACAGAGGTCTACGAAGAAGTGCTGGCCAATGCAGGGACTGGCCGATGAGCGCCGGGCCGGCGCGGAGGGCGGAGGAGCAGAGGGGCGGAGGGGCAGGGGAGGTTCTATGGAGCCTCGCGTTTCCGACCCCGTACCTGGGGCTCTTTTCAAAAACCGCAAAGGGCGCAAAGAGCGCCAGGAAACCACAAAATCTTTGCATTCTTCGCGGTGAAACTGAAGGGAACTGCACAGATAGGAAATTTGAGTCCACTGCAAAAAGGTCATTTTACCGCAGAGACCGCAGAGTACGCAGAGCAATATAAAGAAAACCTCTGCGCTCTCTGCGTCCTCTGCGGTGAGTTTTTGCAAGAGATTCAAATTTATCTGTGAAAATCTGCGTGAATCTGCGCCCAAAACAAAATTCGTCAGAGTCCGGTTTGGAAACACGCGTGCGAAAAGACCAATCACTGGCTGAGGAGAGATGGATGAGAATTCTCTGGATCCCCCATGCGGGCTGGCACATCCCCCAGCGGGCGCATCTCTTCTGCCGGGCCCTGGCTGAGCGACACGAAGTCCACGTGACCGACTGGGTAGCGGACTTTACCTCGCTCCGCGATTATCTCTCCCGTCGCTATCTGCGTAATTTTACCTATCGTCGCGATCGCGATGGCAACATCACGGTTCACGGGATCCCGCGCATCTCTCCGGCCCTCTTCGTGCCTGCGCTGCGTCGCCTGAACGTGGCCGTCTTCTCCTGGTTGGTCCAGCGCATCATTGAGCGCCATCGCATTGACGTGGTGGTCGGCACTTTCGTCGTCCCTCCACCCAGAGCGCCGCGGGTGATTTTTGACCTGTTTGACGATAACGTGGCATACTGGCGCAGTTTCGGACGTGTCCCGGAATACGCCGACGAAATCGCCGAAACGGAGCGGGCGTATTTGCAGAGGGCCGACGCGGTCGTAGCCGCCAGTTCCGTCCTGGTGGACCTGGCTTATGAGAGGGGGGCGCGAGGTCCGGTATATCACATTCCTAACGGCGTGGACCTGCGCCGGTTTGACCGCGCAGATGGCACGAGAATCCGCGCGCAATTGGGAATCCGGGGGAAACTGATCGGCGTTATAGGTAACCACGATAAACCATATGAACTGGAGAAGGTGCTGGATGCAGCAAAGATGTTTCTGGACGAAGACATTACTTTCCTCATTGGCGGGCGTGGAAGTGCCGTTCCGGCCATCCGCCAACGTGCCTGGCGCGAAGGGTTATCCAATGTGGTCTTTCAAGGATATATCCCGCCCCCTGAAGCCGCTGACTGGGTCAGCGCACTGGATGTGGGGTTGTGTCCTTATGCGAAGACACCCGGCGCAGATGCGGGAAGCCCGATGCGCCTGCTGATGTACGCCGCAGCGGGGCTACCCACCGTCTGTACCGACCTGGAAGAGGTCCGGCGGATGCATTTCCCCAACGTCGTCCTTGTTGATGATAACGCGCAATCCCTGGGTGAGGGCATCCGCCAGGCATTGGGCCTCCCCCGGGGGCGGCCGCCGCAGATAGAGGACTACGACCTCCAGCGTTTGGTCGCGCGATATGAGGCGGTTTTGCAGGGGATGTGAGGAGGTAGAACCACCGGGTTTTCGTTATTTTATAGATGTTACTCTACTGAGTTGGTTGGATATACCTGGGCGAGCATTATGCACTGGCTATCTTTCATCACTCTGGCATCAGGAGCACATATCACAACAACCTGGCTGTTGGCTGTTCGGCGCGGAACGCTTGCCCGGCGGAGAGCATCGGATATCGCGCCTTTACCGCAGCAATGGCCCTTTGTTTCGGTCATCGTGCCGGCCTGGCGGGAAAAGGGCACCATTGAGTCCTGCATTGAATCGCTGCAGGCTGTGGATTACCCGGCCTGGGAGGCCATTATCGTCGCTGGGGGGCCAGACGGGACTTTTGAGGCGGCGCGAAAGGCATGCGCGGATGATCCTCGCTTTCGGATCATTGAACAGCAACCCCGGGGGAAAAACGCGGCATTAAACGAGGGTTTCCGTGCGGCTCGGGGTGAGGTTATTGTGTTGCTGGATGCAGATTCAAGGGTGCGCCCTGGATGGTTGCGCGCCCTTGTTGTACCGATCAACGAGGTTGTTTCGGCAACAACGGGCAATCCCTTCCCTTTGCGACAAACTCCGATTTCGCTCGGCGAGCAAATGGAACGCATTGCCGCATATGAGATTCACTGTGTGCCAACCCTTCAGGGCAGTGGCAGCATCGCGATTCGCCGTGAGATCGTTGAGAAATTAGGCGGATTTCCCGAGGATGTGGTGGTCGGTGTGGATTGGGACCTCAACGCCCGACTGGCGGTGCAGGGGGTGAAACGCGCCTTCTGCCCTCGTGCAATTGTGTATACTCCCCGCCCGGCCACATTGCGCGAATACTGGAAAAACGAGATTCGCTGGCGGCGGGCCCACTTCAACTCGTTATTTCGGCTGCGCGAATATTTCCTGCGCGACGTACCCTCTGCGCTGACCAATCTCTATATCTACGCGCTGTCCTGGTTCAGCGCGCTATTCACCTTTGTAGCGGGTATGATTCTTGTGGCTGGAGGAAGTGAAGTTAAGGCAACCGTTCTGGCGCTTTGGGCGATTTTCGTCGGGTGGATCCTGTTGCGTCGGGCGGCGCTGGCAGGCGAGGTCGCAGCGTATACCCGCGACTCGGGGTGGTTGAAATTGGCCTGGGTGCCCCCGCTCCTTCTGCTTATGACCCTGGTGGCGATTATTCCGGCCACCCTCACCTGGAAGCGAAGCGAAATGCATTTCAAAGGTCCCCGGCACGCCGGTCCGTAAATGATGGACGTTGATCCGCGCTCCACCGAGATTCGCTATACACTGGATTTGATGGCCTATTACCTGCAGGCTATGCGGCCGCGCCGGGTGCGGATTGCATCACGCTCAGGCGAAATCGTGAAGGCTGTGGTACGGCGGTTGGGCGGCATGGAGGTCAGCCTGCTGGTGGAAACCCCGGGGATGCAGGCCCTGATCCGGGATTCGCTGGGCCTGGAATTGAGGGTATTTGAGCCTGGCACCGGCTCTGCTGATGTGGCGTTGTTTCCCTTCTCCCTGGAGGAGGGCCTGCGGCCGGCAGGAGAGCCAGCGATCGTGGTGGCCTCCCGCAACGCGCTCTCGTACAAAAGTCTGCTGTATCCGGGAAAGGTGAGGAAGACGGTGTGGGGAGAAATGGCTAAACTGAGACCGGATTACAAATTGGAGCCGGTCTGTGGCCTGTATCCCCCGCAATTCGTCCTCTTGTGGGCACTGGCAAAGGGGGTGGAGCGACTGGACTCTGCCTGGTATTTTCGCCTGGAAGATCGGGCCATGCGCCGATTGGTGGAATTCGGACCTCTCTGGAGGTTGAGTTACATTGTCCTTCTTGTCGGAAGACTGGCAGGTTAGAATACGTCAGGCCATCGGCCGCCTGGATGCGTGGCTCCAGACCATGCGGGGGCCGGGCGGATACGGCGGCCCCATCGCCCACTGGTGGGAGTCCAGTTTGCTGTATTGTGGGCCGATGGCCGATTGGCGCTATGAGGGCATCATTTGCGGCTATGTTGCTCTCTACCGGTCAACGGGCCAGGCTATCTGGCTGAACCGTGCCAGGCAGGCAGGCGATGACCTGGTGGCGGCACAGCTACCCTCGGGCAAGTTTCGTAATTCCTCCTTTGAGATAGGCCCAAATGAGGGCGGTACACCACACGAAGCTGGCGTTGACATTGGTCTGCTTGAACTGGCGCAACTCCTGCGGCAGATCGGCGATGATGACTGGTGGACCTACTTCAATGCCGCGCAGCGCAACATCCAGGCCTATTTGCTGGGTGAACTCTGGAACGGGGAAGGGTTTCGGGATATGCCGTGGAACGAAACGCTGGTGCCGAATAAGAACGCCACGGTAGTAGAGGCGCTGGTGCTGTATGAGCATTTATCCGGCCAGGATATGAGCGTGTATCTGGAGAAAGCGGCCAGGGTCATCCTCTCGGCCCAGGAGAAGACCGGCCCACGGGCCGGGGGGATTGTGCACCGGGGCACGGGGCGGCACCGGCTGGCGGTCAGCATTTACACCGCCCGCTCGGTCTGCGGGCTTTTGCGATTATATGAACGCGACCCTCGCGATGAATGGCTGGACGCGGTCTCCGGCGCCTTGAAGTTTCTCCGGGGGCTCATCACACTGCGGGGAGTCTACTTCGGTCGGTACCCCGATGGAAGCCTGATCGCCAATCCCCGCCTGATCGCTGGCGCGGGTGACGTCCTGCGCGCGATGATATGGGGGCGAAAATACGGCCTTGCCTCGGACGCAGATATTCAGGCACTGGTGGAATTACTGGTGCAGTCCCAGTTGCCGTCGGGGGGGATCCCGACCGGATATGGGTTTGCCTGGCGCGGGGCCCGGCGTGAGTACCGGGGACTACCCGAGTTCCGTGATGTGTTGCCCGTTGTGGGGTGGTGCGATAAGGCTTTTCGGGCGCTATCTATGCTCTTAATCGGTGGAGATGCAAATGAGATTATCAAGCATACGGAATGCCAATGTTTGTGGAAAGGAAGAGAATGCCTCTTCCAGGAAACCGATCAGAGTTTGTCCTTAAAAGATGCACAAGGAGATAGTATGTATCACTGGGATAAACGGAGTTGCTTCCCTTCTGCATACCGGCTTTGAGTAAACTTTGGTTTATGTAAGTCCATGGGGGAGATACTATGGAGGGTTTCATTGGCAGTTTTAAATTTAAGGGAAAAGAAGCCAGATCTCTGCCCGAGGTTGTCCGCTGGACTGCGGCTTTTGCTGAGCCTGGTTTGGAAGGAGAAGGGGTGAGTTCCTGGGCGGATGACACTCTGGCCATAGCCTGGAGATTAAACCCGCAGATTGGTGACCTCCATATAGCCCGAGTAAATGGCTATCTGATTTGTCTGATTGGGCAAGCCGCTTTTAATGGACAACTCTTTCCGGGACCGTCTTGCTCTGACGATTCATATTTGGAGCCCCTGGTCCACAAAGTGCTTTTGACAGAGCAAGGGGACCCTAATTTTGACGCTCTCAGCCAGTTAAACGGCACGTTTTTACTGTTGCTTTACGACTCCGCCAGGGGGCGCCTTTACATAATAAGCGATTGCTTATCGTCCCGATTTCTCTTTTATACCCATAATCACAGACGGCTTCTTTTTGCTACGGACATTCGGGCCTTACTTGCAGATCCCGATACACCGCGAGACCTGAATAAGGCTTCCGTGGCAGAGTTTCTTCAATTTGGTATGATCTTTGAGGATCGCACCCTTTATGAGAATATTTATATGCTGCCGCGAGCTTCGCTGCTGATCGCTGATCAAGAGGGGATCAGGATTCAGGAGTACTGGCGTTTAGTGTACAATGAGAGTTCCAATGAATCCGAGGAGTATTACGCTGAAGCGCTGGCTCATGCCTTCCTTGAAGCGACTGAACGGCTTTTACCATCTTCTTCTGGCCTGGGCCTTATGCTCAGCGGCGGGCTGGATTCCAGAATGATCGCGGCCTGCCTGAAAGCCCTGGGCAACGAGGCGATAACGATCACCTTCGCAGATTTTGAGAACGAAGAGGTGCGTCTGGCAAGGCGTGTTGCGCAAGTGCTGGGATTTCAGCACGTCTTTATCAAGCGCCATCCTGAGTACTATCATGATGTTATGATGCCGGCCGTATGCCTCAGCAATGGGCTCTACGCTTTTTACCATGCACATATGCTGGGCCTGCAAGAACAGGTTCGCAGTTGGGGCATATGCACGCTGATAAACGGTTGGGGACTTGATCTCTTATTCAGCGGCTCTTATATGCCCAAACAGACATTGCGCTTTCTTGGGCGTAGGTTCCCACTCCTGAGATTACAGCCGCTTCAGACACGCGCGGAAATCGTGTCGGTGCTCTTTGACGAGTTGCGATCTCCGATAGAGGGAGAGGTCGCGTTACTGGCATCATCGGAGATGACCACTCTTTGGCAAGATTGGCCGCAGCAAGTGCTGTTCCACCTCGCCGAACTGGCTGAAGACCGGGCCCAAGATCCCTACAATCGCCTGGAATTCATTTTAGTTAAGGACTTTGTAAAGTTTCGGAGCTATTTGTATCCTCTCAGCGTGCGCCCCTACGCGCGTGAACGTTGTTTGTTGTTTGACAACGATCTCCTGAGTGTGTACTTATCCATGCCCTCTTACCTGCGTTTCAACAGTAGAGTCTACCGCAAAGCGCTGGGGATCTTAAATCCGGAGCTTTTGAAAATCCCCTATGCACAGAACGGGGCACCACTTAGTTACCCTGAACCACTGGAGCAGGTGTTTTATCTTTTCACACCCTTTATTCGGACCAGGAAATTGCAACTGGAGCGCCTGTTTGGTCGGTACAAAGAGTATCCCGCCTCTACATATGTATCCTCATACCCGAGCCGCGACCCGCTTGTGAAGCAGGTTTTAGATGACACCATAAGGAAAGTTTTGCTTCGAGGGAAATACCTTGAACTTGGGTTGTTAGAACCACAGCGTATAGCCCGGCTGGTTAATCTTCATGCGCAAGGGCGGGCAAGGTATGGGGATATTCTCCTGAATCTTATCACCTTTGCGCTGTGGATGGAGTATCAGTAGGGTAACAATAATGAGGAAATTGCTGCACCCGTATAGTCAATCCTATGCCATAACTCGCAATGCGGGGTTCCTTGTAGGAGGACAAATTCTCTCAAATTTGATAACTTTTCCCGTTGGAGTCATCATCGCGCGCAGGGTTGGCGTACAAGCATATGGAGAGTATTCGGTCGCTTTGGCATTGGTTGGAGTTGCATCCGGGTTTTTCCTAATGGGCCTTGATATGACTACTGTCCGCGAAACAGCGCGCTTCCCTCAACTGAGCAAAAATTCTTGGGGTAGTGTTGTAGTTCTATCAGCAATTTGGTCGGCGCTGCTTGTTATTGTTCTTCAAGTGATATCTATAATGCTCGGTTATTCCGAGCAGGTAAGGTTACTCCTGTGGTTTGTCGGTTTCAGTAGTGCATCTGCTGCTCTCTCAAACCTGACCAGGGCATTGTTCCGTGGCTTAGAGAAGATGGAGTTGGATGCTATTTCCCGAATTGCTGAAAGTGCACTTGCACTAGTATGCACTATCTTTATTGCTTTTTTTAGTAAAGCTACTATTATTACCTTTGCAGTTAGTCTTTGTATGGCTCAGATCGCAACATTGGCTATTGTACTGTATCTTGGGATAAGACTGGTCTGCGGCCAGAGCAAAGAGTTTTTCAGTGCTCATAGAGGGATTCAGATGATTTTAACCTCCTTACCTATTGGCTTCTTTGGTTTGATTACAGGAATTTATTACCGGCTTGATGGAGTTTTATTGACCATTTGGCGTCAAGAGCGAGAAGTAGGACTATACAATATAGCCTACGGCCTGTCGATTGTGTGGTTACCTATTAGCATCAATCTGGCCAGAGCAGTTGTACCAAAATTAAGCCAGTTTTTCTTAAAAAGAGATAAGACTGATTTCAGGCTATTGATGCGTACTGGTCTAAATTTTTCATTGCTTGGTGGAGTGTCAATAGCTCTGATTCTTTATTTTCTACCACACCAAATTATCTCCTTGCTTTATGGGGATGAATACGTATCTGCGGCCCAAGCCCTGAGAATATTGGGAGGAGTAGCAGCAGTGAATTTCGTCAGTACGTATCTTCTGAACGTTCTGGTGGCATGTGACAAGCAGAAAGTGTTGCCCCAAGTTGCCCTGATCGGCTTGGTTGTGATGTTCTGTTTCTCAATAGTCCTAATTCCGAGGCTTGGTATTGTAGGAGCGGCTATATCTGCCTTGTTAAGGGAGCTGGCCATGTTGGTCCTCTACGTATATTATGTCAGCAATTTGATGCTTGGGTGGAAGACTTAGGAGGGGAGGTAGGCATCATGAGTGAACAATTCTCTCATGTTCGCTGCATCTTTGTTGTTGCTGTGCTCCTTGCATCGTCAATGTTATTGCCTCCTTTGATCGTCGAAGGTCGGGAGAGAACCCCAGCTGTCTTATATATAGAGCAACAGGATCTGGATGGGGACGGTAAACCTGATGTAACGTTTATAGATTGCGAGTTTATAGCATTATATCCTGCAAATTATTTTCAGGGTGGCGTTCGCGAAGAGGCTCTTGTTGCTGTTTACGATGGTGATCAAGATATGAAATCTGCGAAAAATTGGAGTGAGGCAACTGATTTTGAGAATGATATTTGGATATTTGATGTAGGGAAGGATGGACATGCGGAGCTAATAATTGTTTTTGGCCGCGAAAAGGACCAGTGGATAGCGCTATTGTACGATGACAGAGATGGTGATGAGGAGGTCCGTTATACCGTGCAAAATGGTGCTGTGCGGATTTTGGAGTCAAATTTCTGGACAATTAAAGTTGTATCGGATGCACCATGGGGGGCTCCTTTTAAAGAGTTGAAATTTTTCGTTGATGGATACGTCCTAAGGGGATTTGGTCTAAAAGATGTAGAAAATACTCCGGCAATGCGCAATCTTCTCGTGAACAATGGCTCAGTGGATTTTGAATATCGTGTGGTGGATAATAACGCGGACGGAATTCCAGATTACGAGTGGATGCAACGGTTCACATGGCTACCTTACCCGCATGTGGAGTCCAGAAATTATTTGTTTGTTAACCTTAGCAAACAACAACCACAGGGATACGCCGAAGTTATATTTTGGCCTTTATTGGTTACTTCTCACGGGAAGGGTGAAGTTTATCGTGTTTTTGATTATATGCCAGCAGTGTTCTTTGATTGGTCACATGGAAGAGTGTGGGATGTTGGTGTTATCGGCTATCCCATTGAACAGGGCTATCTTGTCAATAGTGCTGCAGAGCTATGGAGTGAGAACGATATAAACTATGCAAATTTTGAAAATCCGATGGCATGGTATGATTTGGCCAACGATCAGGACGGTTATCCGGAGCTTTTTATTAGGCTTGAAAATTACCGGCCATTTGACCCACTTGTATTTTCTGGTCGGTATCCACTTCCTCTGGTGCGAGCTGATTATGCGTGGGATCAAGATAACGATGGGGGCTGGGATTATCAAATCAGCTTGGCTGGGAAGCATGCTATTGATAGAGTTGTGTGGTTAAAACGGTTGGGGTTGAAGACCGTGCCTTATGTTGAAATACCTTATTGGGTTACAGGTAAAACCTGGGATGCTGGTACGTTCGTGGTTGCTGAAGACAATCCACGGCGAGGGAGTGAAGGTATGTATTCTTGGACGGCAGGAGAAGGCTATATGCAAGGAAAGCGAGTGTACTCACCGTTATTCGGTAGATATATTACAGGTATGGATGATAATCCACCTATAGAAGTTTATCAGGACATCGAAACAGGCCTCAGGGGCGAGTATTCCTTCAACCTCTCTTATTCGCCTTATCTGTACTTCAGTTCAGTGGATAAGCGGCTACACTTGCTGTGGGCTAGTGGTGGCTTATGGAGGGTAAATAGTCAGGTTGAGGTTGCATTTGCTAACCTTAATAGCGATGCCTATATAGACCAATGGCGGTATTTGGAGAACGGGGAAATACGCCGCCAACTCAATGTCGCTGAAGGTTGGTTGATTTATACCAATGACAGCCAGGTTCTTCTGAAACGTGCTGATATCGTTCCATCATTATTCGAAACCCTGCCTCCCCGCAACCACGAAGAATGGCTGGCCCTGGGCCGGCAACTGGAAGCCCATCGGCGCGATTTTGCCCCGGGGGATTTTGAGGCCATGGTGGCCCCATTTGAGGGGCCGGAGAGCCGCATCATTGGGGCCACGCTGCGCGATTTCCGCTTTACGGATACCGGTTTCCGCTTCGTGCTGGCGCTGGCGCCGGGATTCCGGGTTGCCACCGGGGAGGACTGGCTGGGTGTGCGCGGGCTTTCGCCGGGAGAATATGTTGTGACGTACGATAGCTCCTTTAGGGTGGAGCCCCTGACTCCTCCTAAATTGCACCTGGAACCTGTTGCCGATCCTTTCGTGACAGAGCCAGAACCAACCGTTTTTGTACCTACTGAGATTGCTTTTATGTTATGGAACGAAGGATTGGAAGATAGCGGCGAAGTAACGATAACGTTAACAGCGACCTCTCCGCACGGGGAAACCATAAAACTGGGAGAGATGTCGGCGAAGGTGCTGAGTGGTGAAGCCGTGCGGTTGCGATTCCCCTGGACACCTTCTGAGGAGGGCCTGTGGTTAATCCAGGCACGCGTTGAGAATTTTCACTCTGCGTCAACAACGTTGCAGATCAATGTTGCAAAGCCCGAGGACTTAAAATTCAGAGATATGATCAGCGCATTTAACATTGTTCCACCATTCGCCGTAACAGGGCTCCTGCTCTCTATAGGGGTAGCAGGAAGTGTTTTCGCGGCCCTTACTCTTCGGACACGAATAGAACCTGATCATCGGGTTTAGGCAGATGTTGGGTATTACAGATCACCGTGCATGCTTCTATAAAATATACGAGGGCATCATCACTGTCGCATTGGCAATAGCTAATCTGCCTGTTGTGTATCGCTATTTGGGTGGGCCCGCGGCTGTGATTTACACTGCAGGCTTCGCTACTTTCATCGCTTTGCTCCGATCAAAGTTATTGACACTGGTCTTTATACGAAGGTTAGTCATTTTTGGCGTATTCATCTCTTTGATAGCACAGACGCTTTTATTATGGTGGCTTGCTCCTATTTACGATGGCAGAATGGATAGAGATGAAGCACTGGTTTGCTTTCTGACCCGGCTCAAAGGCGGCTATTTCCCTTACAATACACGGACCAGTCTGGGAAATCCCATCTCAGTTTTGCCATTTATGCCTCTATTGGCGGTGCCATTCGTATTGTTGGGTAACGTCGGGTATCTTGAAATATTCAGCTATCTGGTGCTGGTGGGCTTGTTGAAGTGGTACTATCGCTATAGACCAAGGATTGAGACCCTCTCGTTAGGTGTGTTATCAAGTGCTCCCCTCGTTTTTTTGGAGGTGACCGGCCGTAGCGACCTGATCGCAAATATGGTTCTTGTGATGGCCCTTGTTTTACTAATTCAATCGGATGAACATGTCCATCACCCCCTGTTGACGGGAATACTCTTAGGATGTGCCCTCGCTACACGCATCGCTTTGTTTCCGGTGTTTATGACGGTGATTATATCTCTGATCTGCCGATTGAAATGGCAAGATTTCGCTCGCATAGCCCTGGTAAGTGCCGTTAGTTTTGCTCTTCTTTTGCTCCCCTTTTTATTCTGGGACGCTTGTACGTTTATAGGGTTTGCTCCTATTGGGGTTAATGCGACCAAGCTTGGCTCCAGCATCATCGCACGCATTGTTTGGCCAGTACTGACAGCGCTTGTGGCTACAGCCTGTGGTATTTATGCAAGCAAAACCCGTTTCCTTACGGGATTTATCATCCCGCCCATCATCCTTGTAGTGGCTGCAGTTTGGATTTCCTTTGCTATAGATATTACTTACCTTCAGTTAATTTTTATCCCGCTTCTCTTTGCATTCCCTGCTAATAAAGCTGAGTTTCTTCAACGGAAATAAATATGCTACAGCGTAGACCACTTATCAGCCCCGAATTGCAATTGAGTTTACTGCTAACCTTAGCATTATGCATTGGAGGGTACTGGATACTACGCTACAATGGCCAATCGTTAGAGGGCGATACTATTTCAACGACTTTCCACGCTCAAAGGATACTATCTTCCCAGCACCTGGTTCAATACGGTAGAGGATACCACGCCGGTTTCGGATATCCGGCAATATTGGCTTTTATAGGCAATACTACAGGTTTTTCTATTCAGCAGATCCAGCAATATGCCACTATATGGATGGCTGCATTCGCTTTAATGGCTTTTGTTTGCTATAGGGAAATCACCGGTGGAACTATCCAGGCATTTCTTGCAGTGGTGTTGCTATTCGGATGTCCTGATTTCCTGATGTATATATTACGTGGCACCCCCGAAAAACTGACCTGGTTCTATGGCCTATCTCTGTTATTTCTCCTTTCCCGTAGTTACACCCATTTGAAGGATATCCGTAAGTTTGCCGTTTATGTTTTAATGTTCTACTTCGTACTTTGGGCTATGGTGACGACTCATGTATACTTTGCCTCATCGTTCCTTATCGCCTTAATATTTGCATACGCAGGCAACCAGTTTTTTTCGCGCTTGAAAACAGGCCCCGATACAGGCAGCATCGCTTTGGCTACCTCTCAGCGTTTGCTCGTTATAAGCCTATCCGGCCTGGTCCTGGTGGTAATTTTCATCAATTACATATATGCTCCGGCTCTTGGATTCTATCGGACATTGGCTAATGTTTTTGAGCGAACAGCCGTTATGGCGTTGAGTGCTGAACCAGCGGCGCAGCCCTATCAAGCAATTAGTAACGCCTGGCGGAGCCCCCTTGTGTACGGTGCCTTGGTAGCGGGGGAGGTCGCTTTGCTCGTCGGCTCTATAGCCCAATGGTCGCTACAATTATGGCAGTTTATAAGATATGGTTGGCATTCTGTTGCTTTACAGAAACGTCTATTATGGTCTATATACAGCGGATTTGCGGCTCAGATGTTGTTAGGCATCATCGTAGATTTTTCAGGTGCCTTAAGTAGCAACCTTCAACTTCGTCTTTCCCCACCCTTTGTTATGGTCGCAAGCCCAATGACGGCCCAGTTGCTGTTCGCGGAACGCCGAAAGGTCAGGCATACCGCCAGATTTGCCATAATTATTATGGCGTTGCTGGTATTCTACTTGGTTATAACCTCTTTGCTGAAGGCTACTAATGATCCATCCGTGGGCAACTTATGGATTTTCTATTTGGATGCAGAAGTAAATGCTTTTACATGGTTAGAATCCCATGTTAGGGATAGCCAAGTATGGATAGATGTTTGGTCTCATTTGCGCGATGTATATTCGTTTCAAAAGGGCTACCAATGGGCCCCGAACAACTTATATAGATTTGGAAAGCCAGATGCTTCATATCACTATGTTATGATATCTAATCAAACCCGATTACAAGCATATCTGATGTCACAGCCCTTGCCCTCAACAGTAGAATACCGACGAGTTTATGATAATGGTGAGGTCCAGATATATCACCGCCGCCCGCGCACGCCGTACCAGCGGTAGAAAGACGTATGCGCGTGGGTTACCTGACCTACGCCCTTGACCGCTCGCTCACCGGGATCGGCCGCTACACGCTGGAACTGGCCCGGGCTCTGGCCGCCCTGGAATCCAGCCCGGAAGCAATATTATTGGCTACCGGCAATTGCCTACCATGACCGATTCGCAGATAACGCAGCGCGGGCAGTTTGTGTGGATACAGGCCTGACGGCCTGCGCTATATCGTTTGTTACCTGCCGAAGGATTCCCGGTGGGGGGTTGTTAAAACCTTCGTGCCCTTCGTGATAGGTCGTTACGGCTACTGACTATCCTGCTGATTGCTGTAAAGCCAAAGATAGGAGGCGCTTATGAAATGGCTCATCACGGGTGGTGCCGGCTTCATCGGCTGTAACACAGCCGATCGGCTTCTCCGGGATGGACACAGGGTTGTCATTGTAGACAACCTCTCCCGCCCAGGCAGTGATAGAAACCTGGAATGGTTACGGGAGAGGCACGGTGATTTCCCTTTCTACCAGTTAGATGTCCGCGACTATCCCGGATTGAGTCAGGTTCTGAGAGAGCACCAAGACGTGGATGTTGTTCTGCATCTGGCCGCCCAGGTTGCTGTCACCACCTCGGTCATCAATCCTCGTGAAGATTTCGCGATCAACGCGCTGGGGACCCTCAATGTTCTGGAAGCCATAAGAGAGCTGGACTTGCACCCCATCGTCCTTTATACTTCAACCAACAAGGTTTATGGCGCGCTGGATCACATAGCCATCGTAGATGACGGAAATCGGTATCGGTACCGCGATCTGCCCCAGGGTGTCTCGGAACATACACCGCTTGATTTCCACTCCCCTTATGGTTGCTCTAAAGGCGTAGCCGACCAATATGTCCGGGACTATTATCGCATCTATGGGATGCGCACCATTGTTTTCAGAAACTCCTGCATTTATGGCCCACGTCAATTCGGCATTGAGGATCAGGGATGGATCGCCTGGTTTATCATTGCCGCTGTCCTGGGGCGCCCCATCACGATTTATGGCGACGGGAAGCAGGTGCGGGATGTGCTTTACATTGATGATTTGGTGGAAGCTTTCTTGCAGGCGGTTGAGCATATTGAAAGCACCCAGGGTGAGATTTACAATATAGGCGGAGGGCCAGGTAACACCCTGGCCGTCTGGAGTGAATTCGGCCCAATATTGAGCCAGTTAGTAGGACGGCCAATCGAAGTCACTTATGCGGGTTGGCGTCCCGGTGACCAAAAGGTCTATATCTCTGACATTTCCAAAGCCCGGCGTGATTTCGGCTGGGAACCAAAAGTAGGGGTGCTGGAAGGCCTGCAGCGTGTATTCCACTGGGTCGTGGCCAATCAATCCCTGCTTGCAGAAGTGCTACTTTGATTGCCCGTGGCAGGTGGGTTCTCAGGTTGCGAATTTTCCTCCAGTTCCCGGGTAGCAGGTCATAAGGTTGAGCCTGGAGAAATAGAATGCGCGTTGGGATGTTGATCTATGGCCTTGATCGCCCTCTCACCGGCATCGGGCGCTATACATTGGAGTTAACCCGGGCGCTGAGGGCTTTGGGGAACGAGATTGAGGTTATCCTGTTAACGGCCGGTCGGCCTGGTCTCCTTGCAGATGGGGGATTCCGGCATGTGCCATTGCCCGGTTGTCGGTTATTGCCCGGATTAGTAACTTTAGGCAATTTTCTCATCCCGTTCGTAGCGCGACGGTTTAGCCTTGACATTGTCCATGACCCAACCGGCGTAATCCCCTTTCTCTTCGGTGCTAAAGGGGCTGGGACTGTGGTTACTGTGCACGATGTTTTTGCCTGGAGTTGCCGGGGGACCAGCACACTTTTGGATACGCTGATCTACCGGCACTGGTTACCTCGCATAATCCATAAAGTAGGCGCGGTCATTACGGTAAGCCACCACTCTCAGAACGACATCCAGCGATACCTGCAGGTTGCAATAAGCCGTCTGCGCGTTATTCCTTACGGCGTTGCGCCCCGATTTCATCCCGTTCCACTTGATCAAGCAAGGGCACATCTTTTGCAGCGCTTTGGACTCTCCCGCCGTTATCTCCTCTATGTGGGAGCCCTCACTGTTCGGAAGAATATCGGGCGGGCCCTGGAGGCTTTCGCCTTGTTACATGACTCGTTCCCTAATCTTTGCTTTGTACTGGCCGGGCCACGAACCTGGAAACAGACGCCCGTTGAAGCCATTGTCAGGCGATTGGGTATCGGCGATCGGATATATTTAACCGGGCCCCTGACTGATGCCGACCTGCCGGCGCTCTATAGCGGCGCCGACCTCTTCGTCTTCCCCTCCCTCTACGAGGGCTTCGGCCTTCCCCCTCTGGAGGCGATGGCCTGCGGAACGCCGGTGGTCTGCTCCAGCGCCGCCTCGCTCCCGGAGGTGGTGGGCGATGCGGCCGTTATGGTGGACCCCCACGACGTGGAAGGGCTGGCGGAGGCGATGTACAGAGTGCTCACCGACGCAGACCTGCGCGAGGAACTGCGGGCCCGGGGGCTGGAACGGGCCCGGCAGTTCACCTGGGAGCGCACCGCCCGGGAGACTGTAGCGGTGTACCGGGAGGTGCTGGGTGGGTAGGCCGGAGAGGGGATGGCTCATCGCCGGCCTGACCGTCCTGATCCTGGGGGGATTGCTGGCCCTGGGGCGCAACCTCTGGCTTCCCGGCATCGGCCGCTTCCTGGTTGTGGCCGACCCGCTCCAGAAGGCCGATGCAGTGGTGACCCTGAGCGGCGGCGAGCGAGACCGGGTGGCCTATGCGGCGAAACTGTTCAACGAGGGCTATGCCGACTGGTTCGTCGCCACGAATATGAAGCACGATCTACCCGGTGTGCGGGTGCCGTATGGGGAACTGGTGCGGCAGGAGGCCATCTGGCAGGGGGTGCCCGGGGAGCGCATCCTGATCGCTCCTGGCATCGTGGAGACCACTTACGAAGAAGCGCTTGCCGTCCGTGAACTGGCGCAGGAGCGGGGGTGGAGGTCCCTGATCGTCGTCACCAGCCCGTATCACACCCGCCGGGCGCGGGTGGCCTTCCGGGACGCGTTGCGCGATACGGGCATCGTCGTGAGGATCCGGCCGGTGAACGAGCACTGGTATCGGGCCGATTCCTGGTGGAAGAGCCGGGACGGCCTGCGGGAAACGTGGACGGAGTATGCGAAGTTGCTCCTGTATTTTGCTGGCTACAGATAGGGGGAAATATGTCAGTACCCGATGCTCAAAGGCTGCTGGTATGCCCTGATTGTTATGGGCCTCTGGCGATTGATTTGAACGGCGCCGTTTGTCAATCTTGTAATAGAACTTACGTTCGCCATCCTGACGGCTATC
>DAOUBO010000419.1:0-1514 GCA_034432695.1 Anaerolineae bacterium
CTCGTTCAATCTGATCCATCTGGAGACGATGGTGAAGGTGGATGTGTTCATCCTCCGGCCGGAGCCCTATGAACAGGAAGCGTTCCGACGGGTGGGTCAACACCCACCTTCTGGTGGAGCGCCCGTTGACGGGCGACCTGGAGGCCGACAGGCAGCGGGTGTACGACGCGCTCCGGGCGGGGCGAACCTGGGTGGGATACGACCGGGTCGCGCCGACCCGCGGCTTCCGCTTCCGGATTCGGAGCGGGACATCCGTGGCGACGGTAGGGGAGGAAATCACGCGGGCCGGGGCGCTGATCGTGGAGGTGGAGACGCCGGCTCCGGGGAGCATCCGCCTGATTCGGGATGGGCGGGTGGTGGCCCGGGCGCGCGGGACCCGGCTTCGCTTCACCACTGCGGAGCCTGGCGCGTACCGGGTGGAGGTCTGGAAATCCTTCCGCGGGCGCGCTCGCGGCTGGATTTTCAGCAGCCCCATCTACTGCCGGTGAGCCCCCGAAGTTGGGACATAACCTGCTTTCCGTATCTTCTCAATCTTATGGGGGGATGAGGGGGCCAAAAACCGCCACTTGTGCACGCAGCGCAAGATTCATCCTGCGCGCGCTGGGCCGGAGGCCTGCCCCCGGCCCTTTGTGCTGTCGTAGCGCAGGATTCATCTTGTGCGCGGGCCGGGGCCTGCCCCCAGGCCTGCCCCAACCACGCGAATTCCCGAAGGGGTGGTTCAGAGACGAACTTGCAACTTGCCGAAAGTGTGGCAAAATATAGCCTTTGGTGGCTTTTCCCGGCCGACCCCGCCGACGGATCAACCATCATAGCCCTGCCTCTCTGCGGAGGCAACGCGCAAACCGAGTGAGGGAGGAACGATGAACGAAAAGGAGTTGATAGAAATCCGCTGGCATGGCCGGGGAGGGCAGGGTGTCGTGACCGCCGGGAAACTTCTGGCCGAAACGGCTATGAGTACCGGGCAGTACGTCCAGGCCTTCCCCGACTTCGGGCCGGAGCGGATGGGCGCCCCCATCCGTTCCTTCACCCGTCTCAGTTCCAAACCCATCCGAATCCACTCCCAGATAGAGAACCCCGACGTGGTCCTGGTCCTGGATCCCACCCTTCTGGGCACTGTTCCGGTGACGGAGGGGCTGAAGGAGGACGGCATCCTTATCGTCAACACCTCTATGAGTCCCGAGGAGGTCCGGAAGATCACCGACTTCCGAACCGGCAAGGTGTTCACCGTGGACGCCAGCCATATTGCCATTGAGGAGATGGGCCGGGAGATCACCAACACCCCAATGTTGGGAGCCTTCGCTCGGGCTACCGGCCTCTTTGACCTGGACGCGCTGGAGGAGCGAGTTCGGGAGTGGTTCAGCGAGAAGGTCTCCCCCTCCGTCGTGGAGGCCAACATCCGTGTCCTGCGCCGCGCGGCCCAGGAACTGCGGGAAGGTTGACCCTCTGTTCCTACCTGTGGGTCGGATTGGCAATCCGACCTACCTGTGGGTCGGGTTGGCAACCCGACCTACCTG
>DAOUBO010000420.1:0-1579 GCA_034432695.1 Anaerolineae bacterium
CGTATCCACCCCCATCGGTGGGATGACCTCGGCCGGCCCCTGATACCCCATCTCCCGGAGCACCTGGACGGCCTCGCGGTTGGCGCAGAGGATGGCATCGGCTTCCCGCAGGGAGATCTGGGTGACCAGCCGGACATGCCACTTTTTGGGGCGATTAACGTTCTGCCAGGTGTGGAGGATGAGTTTCGCCCAGGGAGCGAACAGCCGGCGGGCCAGGATGATCTGGAGGGCCGCCAGGCTATCCGGCTCCTCCTCGGCGTGGATGATGTGAGGCCGAATCTTATGCATGCCAAAGGTCAGAGTCCGGTAGAGCGCACGGTGAGGGTCGTTCGTCCGGCCCAGCATAGGCACCCGAAGGACCGGGCAACCTGGCACCACCGGGTTCACGGCCACTTTTCCGTACTCATCCTGCCAGAAAGCCGGGCGGACCAGCCAGAACACCAGGCCGGGCTGGGCGGCCATCAGTTCCAGTTTGCGCTCCATGGAGGGAGCACGGTAACGGGCGATGTGGAGAACCTGGATCACGCTGGCCGGCACGCCAGGGCCTCCAGGGTCGTGAAAATATCATCCTGAGGATGGGCGACTTTATGCCATCCCCACCCCAGAAGACGAATCCCCCGCCAAAGCATCAGGGCCAGCATCCAAGGGCGGGCGCTGCCATCCGCCAGGGAGCGCGCAAGGGAAGCGGTGGTCCGCTGCAGCCACCCAGGTAGGGCCGGGAGGGGAGAAACCTTCCAGACCCGAATCCCAGAAAAGCCGGCCTTTTCTAAAGCCATCTGGAGAGAAGTGGCAGTGAAAAGAACCAGATGGGCCGGTGGGCAAAACAAATTCCAGGTCTTCGGCGCATCCATAGCCTGCCAGTGCCCCACGTTAGGGGTGGAAAGCATCAGCACGCCTCCAGGTCGGAGTCTGGCAGCCAGTCGTCGGAGTTCTGCAACCGGTTCCGGGAAATGCTCCACGACCTCCCAAAGCGTTATGGCATCATACCCCCCGGGGAGCAAATCGTCTACAGAAGTCGCCACCGAAACATGTAACCGACGGGCCACTTCCTGCGCCATCGGCTCTGAGATCTCCACGCCCACCACTTCCCACCCATCGGCGCGGGCCAGTTCCAGAAAGAAACCATCAGCACAGCCCACGTCCACCAATTTCCCCCGACGAGGCAAGTAAGATGCCAAAATGCGCAACCGCCGGCGGAAATGGGGAGCCAGAGCCTTATGCATTGCAGCATAATTCCCGTATCCTATCTCTGAGTTGCCTTCAAAGTAGGAAAGGGTCTGATAAATAACGGACACCTCCTCGGCAGAGGGCATCGGAGTCACATACACAGCATGGCATTTATCGCAACGGGCATAGACAAACCCTTTCCGGGAGATCACCGGCGTTGAATTTACCGAATCGCATATTGGGCACGGGGTGATCTCTGCCATCATTACGATAACCTCCAGGTCACAAATGGAAAGCCTCAACCCTCAATGTGGAACTGCCCCAGCAACCGCCGATCCCGCTCCGTCCACACTCCACATCCGCGCTGGATGCGGATTCGCTCCCATAACTTGGCGTAGTTCATAAACTTGGT
>DAOUBO010000421.1:0-1922 GCA_034432695.1 Anaerolineae bacterium
TGGACTGCGGAGCCGTCGTCGGCGGCTACGCCTCCGACATTACCCGAACCGTCGCACTGGGCGGGCTTCCGGAAGAGATGGTCCGGGTCTACGAGACCGTCCGTCAGGCCAACGAGGCCGGGCGCGCCGCCGTCCGACCCGGCCGGGCCGCCCAGGAGGTGGACCGCGCGGCGCGCGCCGTGATTACCCGCGCAGGCTACGGCGACCGCTTTCTCCACCGGACGGGCCACGGCCTGGGACTGGAGGTCCACGAACCCCCCTACATCGTGGAGGGCAATCGCGAACCCCTGCGCGCAGGGATGGTCTTCACCGTAGAGCCGGGGGTCTACCTGCCCGGACGGGGCGGGGTCCGGATTGAGGACGACGTCCTGGTCCTCCCGGAGGGCGCAGAGACGCTGACCACGTTCCCCAGAGAACTGCTGATCCTGTAGGGAGGGATTCCGCCGTGACCGAACTCGTGGAGACCGACTTTCTCATCATCGGCTGTGGCATCGCCGGGGCGACGGCTGCACTGACCCTGGCGCGCGACCGCCAGCGGCAGGTCACCGTCATCACCCGGGCGGCGGAGCCGGAGGAGAGCAACACCCGCTACGCTCAGGGCGGCATCGTCGCCCTGGGGGAGGACGATAACCCCCACCTGCTGGCTCAGGACATCCTGGCAGCGGGGGCCGGCCTGAGCCTCCCATCCGCCGTCCGCATCCTGGCCGAGGAGGGCCCCCGGCTGGTGGAGGACCTCCTGATCCGGGAACTTCGGGTTCCCTTTGACCGGGAACCGGATGGGCGGCTGGCCTACGGGCTGGAGGGAGCCCATTCTCGCCCTCGCATCCTCCACGTCGGCGACGCGACGGGGCAGGCCATCATCCGGGCCCTGATTGCCCGACTGCGGGAATTCCCCAACGTCCGGGTGCTCCCACGCGCGACGGCGGTGGACCTCATCACCTTCCCCCACCATGCCCGGAACCCCCTGACCGTCTACGAGCCCATCATCTGCCATGGCGCCTACGTTCTGGACCAGAACACCGGGCGGGTCTTCCGTTGTCTGGCCAGGGCGACGGTGCTGGCGACGGGCGGCCTGGGGCGCATCTACCGCTACACCACCAACCCCGAAGGGGCGCGCGGGGACGGGGTGGCGATGGCCTACCGGGCCGGCGCACGGGTCATCAACGCCGAGTACGTCCAGTTCCACCCCACCGTCCTGGCCGTGCCCGCTGCGGAGGGGTTCCTCATCTCCGAGGCGGTGCGGGGGGAGGGCGGCCGCCTGCTGACGCCAGATGGCCGTCCCTTCATGCAACGCTACGCGCCGGATTGGGGGGATCTGGCCCCGCGGGACGTGGTCGCACGGGCCATCCACCACGAGATGGTCGCCCACGGCTACCCCTACGTGCTGCTGGATATCGCCTCCGTCCTGCCGCCGGAGCGCATCCGGGAGCGTTTCCCAACCATCTACCAGCGGTGCCGGGCGCTGGGGCTGGACATCACCGCCCAGCCCATCCCCGTCGTCCCGGCGGCCCACTACTTCTGCGGGGGCATCTGGACCGACGAGTGGGGCCGGACCACGATCCGGAACCTGTACGCCGTGGGAGAGGTGGCCTGCACAGGCGTGCATGGGGCCAACCGGCTGGCCTCCACCTCACTGCTGGAAGGGCTGGTCTGGGGCTACCGGGCGGCGCGGGACATCGCCGCGCGCGGCCCCCTGCCCGCCGTCCCCCCGCATGAAGTCCCCCCCTGGGAGGAGACGGGGGTGGAGGAGGCCGACCCGGCCCTCATCCAGCGCGATATGAGAACCATTCAGCACACGATGTGGAACTACGTGGGACTGGTCCGTTCGGAGCGGCGGCTCGCCCGCGCGCTGCGGGACCTCCGTCATCTGAAAGAGCAGATAGACGATTTCTACCGCACCAGCCGGCTGACCGATGGGCTGG
>DAOUBO010000422.1:0-1516 GCA_034432695.1 Anaerolineae bacterium
CCCCAACCCCCTGGTATAATGGAGTAGGGCAACTGCTCGCAGTTGCCCTACTCTCCTGACCAGAGGTCAGGAGAGGGGAGGGGGTGCCGCCGAAGGCGGCGGGGGAGGGGGGAGGATACAGGCCTGGCAGCCTGCACACCATTTGCGGTGGCGCTCCACGCAAATTCCAAAGAGCCAAACGAATTTTTAGATGCTCTCAGGAAAGCCTTCAGGCCCTTCGTGGTAGGTCATTGCGATATGACTTTCTCTTCACCGGAAGAAAAGCGAATCTACACCCACAACCTCTTCGCCCGCATCGCTCCGCGCTACGAACTCATCAACAAAGTGATGTCTCTGGGGCAGGTGGAGTCCTGGCGGCGGGCCGCCGCCGAGGAGGCGCGCGTCCCGCCCGGGGGATGGGTGCTGGATGTGGCAACAGGGGAAGGCGGGATAGCCCGGGCCCTTCTCCGGCGCTGGCCCGGGGCCAACGTGGTGGGGCTGGATTTCAGCCGGGAGATGCTCCGGATGGGCCGCGCCCACTGCACCGGATGGCCCATCCGCTGGACCGAAGGGGACGCTCTGCGTCTCCCCTTTCCCGATGGTTTCTTTGACGCGGCAGTTAACGCCTTTATGCTCCGCAACGTCACCGACGTCCGGGCCACACTGGCCGAGCAGGTCCGGGTGGTCCGGCCCGGCGGACGGGTGGTCTGCCTGGAGATGACCTGGCCCCGCCATCCACTCTTCCGGCCCCTCTTCCACGTCTATTTCGGGGGCATCGTACCGGTGATGGGCTGGCTTCTCACCGGTCATCTGGACGCCTACCGCTATCTGCCCCGTTCGGTGCAGGCATTTCTGCCGCCGGAGGGACTGGCGGCAACGATGGAGGCCGTGGGGCTCCATTCGGTGCGCTACCGGCCGCTGATGATGGGGACGGTGACCCTGCACGTGGGGGTAAAATAGGGGGTTGGCGGCGGCCGAAGGCCGCTGCCAACCCCTACGGCCCCCCGTAGGGGGCCGCGTAGACGGCGTAGTGCTCCCGAATCCGCTGCAGGTAGAGGCGCGTCTCCCCCAGCGTAATTTGCTCCAGGAACACATCCGCATCCTCCCCCGCCGCGTCCAGCCAGCGCTGCGCGTTGGAGGGCCCGCCGTTGTAGGCCGCCAGCGCCACATCCAGCCGCCCGAAGCGGTCCCGCTGCCGCGCCAGGTACCAGACCCCGAAGCGAACGCTGACGTGGGGGCGGTAGAGGTCGGCCGTGCGGTAGTTCGGCGGCCAGCCCAGTTGCCCGGCGATGTATTCGCCGGTGGACGGGATGACCTGCATCAGGCCGTGGGCGGCCGCCGAAGAGGTCGCGATGGCTTCAAAGAGGCTCTCCTGGCGGACCAGGGCGAAGAGCAGAAGGGGCGAGATGCCCTCCCGCTCCGCCTCGGCCCCGATGAGGTCCTCGTAGTACGTCGGATAGACCAGACGGGCCAGGAAGGGGGGCGCATCCCGGGGGGAGGTGCCGGTCAGCCGGAGGACGGTCGCCGCCGCCAGGAT
>DAOUBO010000423.1:0-1784 GCA_034432695.1 Anaerolineae bacterium
ATCTACACGATGGACTCGCGGGTTCCTCGGGCCAGCGCGCTGGCGGTCTGCGGGGGGCGGGTTCGGGCCGTGGGCGGGGACGACCTGCGCGCGCTGGCCGGCCCGGAGACGGAAGTGGTGGACCTGGAGGGCCGGGCAGTGCTGCCGGGCCTGACGGACAGCCACATTCATCTCTCCTGGTTTGCGCAGGGGCTCCAGCAGGTAGACCTGACCGGGACGGCCTCTCTGGAGGAGATGCTGGCGGGGGTGGCCGCGCGGGCCGCCGTCACCCCGGCGGGGGAGTGGATTCTGGGCCGGGGCTGGCATCAGGAAGAGTGGCCCGACCGCCGGTTTCCCACCGCCGCCGACCTGGACGCCGTCGCGCCGGCCCATCCGGTGGTGCTGACGGCCCGCAGCGGGCATGCACTGGTGGCGAACACCCGCGCGATGGAGCAGGCCGGCATCCCCCCCGACACCCCCGACCCGTCCGGTGGGCGCATCGTCCGGGACGAATCGGGCCGCCTCACCGGCCTTTTCCTGGAAGAGGCGATGCGGTTGGTCCAGGAGGCCGTCCCCCGCCCCGACGGGGCCGCCCTGGCGCGCATCCTGCCACCCGCGCTGGAGCACCTGGCCCGCCTGGGCTTGACCGCCGTCCACGACATGGGCGACCTGACGTCGCTGGAGGCGTACCAGCGGCTTCGGGAGGACGGCGCCCCGCTCCCCCTGCGCGTCGTCTTCTATCTGCCGCTGGAGGCGCTGGAGCACGCGCTCTCCCTCCGGCTGCGCTCCGGCCTGGGGGACGACTTCCTGCGCATCGGCGGCGTCAAGGTCTTCGCCGACGGCGCGCTGGGGCCCCGCACCGCGGCCATGCTGGAGCCGTACATCGGCGAGCCCGAAAACCGGGGCATCCTGACCCTGGAGCCAGAGGAACTGCGGGAGGTGGTCCGGCGGGCCGCGGGGGGCGGGCTGGCGCTGGCGGTGCATGCCATCGGCGACCGGGCCAACCGGCTGGTGCTGGACGCTCTGGAGGCGCTGCTGCCGGAGAACCGCGCGCGTCTGCGCCACCGCATAGAGCATGTCCAGTTGCTCCATCCCGACGACGTGGGCCGGCCCGCCGCGCTGGGAGTGGTGGCCTCCATGCCGCCGATCCACGCGGTGCAGGATGCCCCGATGGCCGACCGGTACTGGGGCCCGGCCCGCTGCGCCACTGCCTACGCCTGGCGCAGTCTCCTGGACGCCGGGACCGTCCTGGCCTTCGGCTCCGATTGTCCCGTGGAGAGCCCCAACCCCTTCCTGGGCATCCACGCGGCGGTGACCCGCTCCCGTCCGGACGGGTACGGCGGGCCGGAGGGGTGGGTTCCGGCCCAGCGGATCACCGTGGAGGAGGCCGTCCGGGCCTATACCTGGGGCGCGGCCTGCGCGGCCGGGCTGGAATCCCGGCTGGGCACCCTGACCCCCGGCAAATGGGCCGACCTGGTGGTGCTGGATCGGGACATCTTCACCGCCGACCCGTCCCTTATCCCCCAGACCCGGGTGCTGGCGACGATGGTGGGAGGCCGATGGACATACCGCTACGCAGGATAACTACCCGCCTTCCCTGCTCGGCGGGCCATTTTGACCCCCTTATCCCATTTTACCCCACTTCTCCAAGGTAGGTCGGATTGGTAATCCGACCAGCCGGATTGGTAATCCGACCAGCCGGATTGGCAATCCAACCAGCCGGATTGGCAATCCAACCAGCCGGATTGGCAATCCAACCAGTCGGACTGGCAATCCAAACAGTCTGGTTGGCAATCCCAGCAGCC
>DAOUBO010000424.1:0-2852 GCA_034432695.1 Anaerolineae bacterium
GGTAGGGACGCGGGGGCCCACCACCCCCCCCCGCCCCCCCCCGCCAGCGCCGCAGCAGCGCGGCCCAGTCCGTCGCCGTCGCGGCCTGCCAGAAGGGCCACCAGCCGACGGCTACCATCAGCAGCGCCAGAAGGAACCGGAGTGCCTCTGGCGGGGAGGGGGACCGCACCCCGGAGGCAAGGCCTCCACAGAGGGTGGCCCAGAGAGAAAGCCCCCACCCGGCGGAGAAGCCAAAGTCCAGAGAAAACAGACCGCGTTCGTCCGAACTGTTCTGCACGGGAAATATTATACCACGCTTCCCCTCTGGCGGAAACAGGGGGGCGGTGGTATACTATCGCGGGCCGCTGGGTGGAGCGTGCCCGGCGGGAGGCGGAGCGACTGCTGGCCGAGCACGAAGCCTCGCCTCTGAAGCCGGAGCAGGAGGGGAAACTGGACACACGGAATGGGCAGGGGGCCGCGATCAATGTGCCTGGCCTGTTCCCGCAGTTTGTGGTCGTGTTCAGGGAGGTTAGACGATGGACCCTTTACTGATTGTGGAGAACCTTCACGTTCACCGGCCCGGAGCGGAGGTCCTCCGGGGGGTTAACCTGGCTGTCTACCCCGCCGAGGTCCACGTCCTTCTGGGCTTGAACGGTTCCGGTAAAAGCAGCCTGGCCTATACGCTGATGGGGTGTGCGGGATACCGCCCGGCCCAGGGCCGTATCCTCTTTGACGGCGAGGACATCACCGACCTTCCCGTTTCTGAACGGGCCCGGCGGGGCATCACCCTGGCCTGGCAGGAGCCGGCCCGCTTTGAGGGACTGCGGACCGGCGACTACATCGCGCTGGGGATGAAAGAGCCCACTCTCGCCCGGATAGAGGAGGCGCTGCGGGCCGTCGCCCTGGCTCCTGCCGCCTACCTGGGCCGCCCGGTGGATCAAACCCTCTCTGGCGGCGAGCGGAAACGCATAGAACTGGCCGCCGTCTACGCGATGCGCCCCCGCCTGGCCATCCTGGACGAGCCGGATTCGGGCATTGACGTCCTCGGCGTGGAGGAGATCGCCGAACTGATCCGGAGGATGGCTGCGGAGGGGACCGCCGTCCTGCTCATCACTCATCGGGACGAGATGGCCGACGCCGCCGACCGGGCCAGCCTGATGTGTGGCGGTACGATCGTCAGGACGGGAGACCCGGACGAGGTGCGGGCCTACTTTGCCCAGCGCTGCCGTCCCCACGAGGAGACGCTGGGCGCGCAGCCCTGGGAGCCCGTCAACGGCGATGCCTATAAAGAAGTGGTGACCCGCGGAGTGTGCGAATGAAGCCCCACATCCCACTCACGACCCCTGTATCGCTCCTGGACCAGCGCGACCCCGCCTGGGCGCGCGATTTTGAGGCTATTCTGAAGGCCTACGAGATGGCGGGCGGGAAGGTCTCCGCCCTCCAATCCGACCGCATCGCCAGCGCCGTCATCAGCGCCAACCGGGTCCTTTTCGTCAACGAGATCCCCGGCGTCCACATTGAAGCCGAAGAGACCCCCACGGGCATCCGGGCCCACATCCGGGTGGACCCCGGCACGCGCGTGGAGTACCCCGTCCACCTCTGCTTCGGGATGATCCCCCAGGAGGGGGTCCAGGAGATTCTCCCGACCTTTGAGATCGGCGAGGGGGCGGAGGTGGGCTTCCTGGCCCACTGTACGTTTCCCAACGCGGTGAATCTGCAGCACATTATGAATGCGACGGTCCGCATCGGGCCAGGGGCGACGATGCGCTACACTGAGGCCCATTATCATGGCCCGCACGGCGGCATCGTCGTTCTCCCCACCAGCCACGTCATCGTGGAGGAAGGCGGCCGGTTTGAGAACGAGTTCAACCTCACTCACGGGCGGGTGGGCCGGATGGAGATCCGGATGGAGGTGGACGTGGGCGCGCGCGGGGTGGCGGAACTCGTGGTCAAGGCCTACGGGATCGGGGAGGATATCATCCGCGCCGAGGAGACGATCCGCCTCAACGGCCCCGACGCGCGCGGGCTGACCAAGACCCGTATCGCCGTCCGGGACCGGGCCGTCGGCGAGGTCTACACCACGACGGAGGGAAACGCCCCTGGCGCGCGGGGCCATATGGACTGCACGGAGATCGTCCGGGGCGAGGCCATCGCCCGCAACACCCCCATCGTCATCGTCCGCAACGACGGCGCCCGGGTCACCCACGAGGCCGCCATCGGCTCCGTGAGCCGTAAGGAACTGGAAACCCTGATGGCCCGGGGCCTCAGCGAGGACGAGGCCGTGGACATCATCATCCGGGGCATGCTGGCGTGATAGACGTGAGGCTATGCCAACGCCCGTCAACCACCTGATGATGGCGCGTGAACTTCTGGAGAGCGGCATGCTGGTTGGGGAGGCCCTCCGCCTGCTCCGGGCCTATCCGGGGCCCTTCATGCTGGGCCATACCGCTCCCGACGTCCAGACCGTCAGCGGGCAGCGGCGGGAGGAGACCCACTTCTACACCTTCCCGCCGTCGGGGGAGGTGCCCGCGTACGAGGTTCTGCTTCAGGCCCACCCCGCGCTGAATCGCCCGGACCGACTCCACCCCGACCATGCCGCCTTTGTGGCAGGATACCTGGCCCACCTGCTGGCCGACGAACTCTGGTGGCAGGAGATTTTCCACCCCTGCTTCGGCGCCGGCGCGGACTGGGGGACCTGGCCGGAGCGGCTCTTCCTCCACAACGTCCTGCGGACCTGGCTGGACTGGCAGGATCAGGCCCGATTGAACGGGCAGGAGGCCTCCCCAACCAGTATGCCGCTCTCCAGAAGTTCACGCGCCATCATCAGGTGGTTGACGGGCGTTGGCATAGCCTCACGTCTATCACGCCAGCAT
>DAOUBO010000425.1:0-2079 GCA_034432695.1 Anaerolineae bacterium
CGGGCCCTGGTGGGCGAGATTATCCGGGAGGAAAAGGCCCACGTCCGACGGCTGGCCGGCCCGCTGGGCGGCGCCCGGGGGCCGGCCTGGATGGCGGGGAGGGGGGGAAGGTCTTGGTACCCGCCCCCCCCCAGCCACTGGATGGCGTCGGTGATCTCCAGTTCTCCCCGCCAGGAGGGCTGGATCTCCCGAACGGCCTGGTGGATGTGGCGGTCAAACATGTAGATGCCCACCAGGGCCAGGTTGGAGGGGGGCTCTTTGGGCTTTTCAATCAGCCGGACGACGCGGCCCTCTTCGTTGAGGACAGCGACGCCATACTGCTCCGGATGTTCCACCCGGGTGAGCACGATCTGGGCGTTCCAGTCCGACGCCTGGAACTGGCGGACCAGTTCGGCGATGCCGCCCTGGATGACGTTATCGCCCAGGAACATTACGAAGGGGTCGTCGCCCAGGTAGTCCCGGCTTACCAGGACAGCGTGGGCCAGCCCCAGGGGCTGGGGCTGATGGATGTAGGTGATCCGGACGCCCCAGCGGTTCCCCCGGCCCACCGCGGCCTTGATCTCCTCCGCGGTGTCGCCAACGACGATGCCGATATCGGTGATCCCGGCGTCCCGGATGGCCTCAATGACCCGGAAGAGGATCGGCTTGTTGGCAACGGGGATGAGTTGTTTGGCTCGCGTGTAGGTCAGCGGATAGAGACGGGTGCCCTTGCCGCCGCTCAGAATCAGCCCTTTCAAGGTCACCTCCTCTTAAAGGTGACAGTCACCTTGTAGGTGACTGTCACCTCTCTCGCCGATCAGGCCTGACCCCGGGCGCCGCCCAGCAGGCCGGCCAGCCGTCGGACGTGGGCCTTTTCCTCCCGGATAATCTCGCCCACCAGGGCCCGGTCGGCCTCCCGCATCAGTTCCCGCAGGTCGTAGTAGAAGAGCAGGGTGTCCTTCTCAAAGCCCAGCGCCATCCGCAGCGCTTCTTTCGCGTCGGCGATGGAATCCGCCAGCGCGAGGGCTTTATCCGGCCCGGCGAAGAGGGCGTTGTCCACCGCCACCTGGAGGTACTGGGTATATTCTTCCCATTCCTGCACCGAATGCGTCGGCGGCTCCATCACGTAGCCGCTCAGTTTCATAAACGCGTGGTAGTGCCGTCGCTCCTGGACGGCCAGGTCCTCCAGCACCGCTTTCACAGCGGGGTCCTGGAACTTCGCGGCCAGCCCTTTGTAGAAGGCTTCGCCATTCTCCTCAATTCGCAGCGCCATGTTGATGGCTTCAGCAGCGGTAAAGACGGCCATTGGGTCCCTCCGTGTTAGTCTATTCGCACAAACCTGTCTCGCTTTGCTCCACAGACGGGGCACTCGTCCGGAGGCTCGCCCTCCGCCACATACCCGCAGACGTCGCAGACGTAATAGGTGCAGGGCTCCTCCCGGAGCATACAACTGAGGGCCCGCCTGTAGAGGGCCGCGTGGGCCTCCTCCACGTCCCGCGCCCGGCTGAAGACGAGGGCCGCGCGCCGGTCGCCCTCTTCCTCTGCCTCCTGAATGAAGCGGGCGTAGGCGATGCCGCTGGCGAACCGCTCCCGCTCAAAGGAGGATTGCAGGTTCTCCTCCGTGGAGCGGACGACGGCCTCGCCCAGGAGCCGCAGGGCCATATCGGCGTGGATGCCCTCGGCGTAGGCGACGGCCCGGAAGAGCCGGGCGACATCCGGGTATCCCTCCTCCTCCGCTTTGCGGGCAAAGGCCAGGAGCCGTCGGTGGGCCTTCGCCTCGCCGACGAAGGCTTCATAGAGATTGCGCTGAGTCTTCTCGCCCATAGTCTGCGATCCTGGACTTTGGACAAACTGAAAGGGCCAGGGGGAGCGCCTTACCCATATATGGGTGGCCTGTAGGCCGAAATGAATTTCGGCTTACATCTGTATGGGTGGCCTGTAGGCCGAAATGAATTTCGGCTTACATCTGTATGGGTGGCCTGTGGGCCGAAATGAATTTCGGCTTACATCCTGGCGGTTTATCCAAAGTCCAGCTGCGATCCGGGATGGTTCGCTTTGGCCCGAAATTGGGCGCGGTTTCACACAGATTTTCGCGCCGAT
>DAOUBO010000426.1:0-3597 GCA_034432695.1 Anaerolineae bacterium
GGGGCCCCCCCCCAGCCGTGGCCGGGCCACCTCGTCGGGCCGTTTGACCCACTGGGCGATCAGGCTCGGTGGCTCTTTCCGGGCGTCCACCTTCCCGCAGACGACCACGATCTGATCCGGCAGGAGTTTCTCCCGCGCCTCCGTCCAGACGCGCGGGAAGAGGACGACGTCGCAGGCGCCATAAGCGTCCTCCAGGGTGACGAAGGCCATCTCTTTGCCGTCGCGGGTCGTGTGGCGGCGGACCCGCTGGACCTGGCCCACCACAGTTACGACGGCCTCGTGGCGCTCCTCGTGGAGTTTCCCCGCGAAGCCGCTGGCGATGTCCCGGAATTCCCGCAGGGTGCGCGCCAGCGGGTGCTCCGAGAGGTAGGCGCCGACCAGTTCCCGCTCCCAGTCCAGGATTTCCCGGTAGGAGGCCTCTGCGACCGATTCCAGCCCGGCGAAGAGGGCCTCGTTGTCCTCCATCTGGACGCCCGTCGTCTCTCCGAAGAGGCTCAACTGGCCGATCTGGCGGGCCTGGTGGACCCGCTCGCTGAGGCTGACCCTCCGGTCTATCGCCGCCAGGAGGCGGGTTCGGGGGCCGAAGTCGTCCAGCGCGCCGGCCCTGATGAGGCTTTCCAGCGCCCGGCGGTTGACCAGCCGCAGATCCACCCGGCGGCAGAAGTCGGCCAGGTCCCGGAAGGGCCGATCGCCGCGGGCGGCCAGAATGGCCTCCACCGGCCCATCGCCGACGTTCTTGACCGCCCCCAGGCCGAAGCGGATGGCCGGGCCGTCCGGCCGGTCTTCCACGATGAACTCCCGCCGGGGGGCATTGACGCTGGGCGGGAGAACCTCTATGCCCATCCGGCGGCACTCGTTGACCAGTTCCCCCACTTTCTCGGTGTTGTGCCGCTCCACCGTCAGCAGGGCGGTCATGTATTCCACCGGGTAGTGGGCCTTCAGGTAGGCCGTCCGGCAGGTGAGGGCCGCGTAGGCACAGGCGTGGGACTTATTGAAGCCGTATCTTGCAAAATATTCAATGTCGTCAAAAATCCCCTCCGCGACCTCCCGGGGGATGCCACGGGCAACGCAGCCCTCCACGAACTGGAGTCGGTGGGCCAGCAGGGCCTCTTTCTTCTTTTTGCCGACGGCCTTGCGGATGGTGTCGGCCTCGCCGGGCTCGTACCCCGCCAGGTCGGTCGCGATGCGGATGATCTGCTCCTGGAAGACGATGATGCCGTAGGTCTCGCCCAGGATGGGCTCCAGGGCCGGGTGGCGGTACTCCACCGGCTCCTCGCCGTGCATCCGGCGGATGTAGGTGGGGATGTACTCCATCGGGCCGGGACGGTAGAGGGCCAGCGCGGCGACGATGTGGTCGTAGCGGGTGGGCCGCATCTCCTGGAGGACCCGCCGGAAGCCCGCACCTTCCACCTGGAAGATGCCGGTCACGTCGCCGCGGGATAGAAGGTCGTAGATGGCCGGGTCGTCCAGGGGGATGGAGTTCAGGTCCAGCGCGACGCCGTGCCGTTCCCGGATGAGGTCGCAGGCCCGGCGGACGATCGTCAGCGTGCTGAGCCCCAGGAAGTCCACCTTCAGCAGGCCGATGGCCTCCAGGTCCTCCATCGGCCACTGGGTGACGACGCTCAGGACCGCCTCGCCCGCGCCCTCCTCTTCCTCCTCCTCGCTTCGGCCTCTCCGCTCCTCCATTCCCCGGCCCCTACGCTCCTCCGTTCCTCCGGTTCCCTGCTCCTTCGTGGGGCGGTGCAGCGGGCAGTACTCCACCAGAGGGATGTCGGTGATGACGACGCCGGCCGCGTGGGTGGAGGCGTGGCGGGCGACTCCCTCCAGTTGCATCGCCGTGTCCAGCAACTGACGGACGTAGGGAGTCGTCTCGTAGAGTTCCCGCAGTTCGGGGACCTGCTCCAGCGCCTCCCGGATGGAGACGGGCTTGCCGGGGATGGAGGGGATCATTTTGGCGATACGGTCCACCTCCGGCAGGGGGATGTCCATCACCCGGCCCACGTCCCGGACCGCGGCTCGTGCGCCCAGGGTCCCAAAGGTGATGATCTGGGCGACGTTCTCCTTGCCGTACTTCTGGACGGCGTACTCAATCATCTCGGCCCGGCGGTCGTCGGGGAAGTCCAGGTCAATATCGGGCATGGAGACGCGGCCGGGGTTCAGGAAGCGCTCAAAGATCAGGCCGTTGGAGAGGGGATCCACGGTGGTGATGCCCAGCGCGTAGGCGACGATGGAGCCTGCGGCGGAGCCCCGCGCGTTGTACCAGATGCCCCGCTCCCGCGCGGCCCGGCAGAGGTCCCAGACGATGAGGAAGTAGGTGTCAAACCCCATCCGGTGGATGATGGCGAGTTCGTGCTCCAGGCGCCCGCGCACTTCGGGGCTGTCGGCCCGGTCGCCGTAGCGCCAGCGGAGCCCCTCCTCGCAGAGCGCGCGCAGGTAGGATTCCGGAGTTTGCCCTTCCGGGACGTGGAAGACGGGCAGGTGGGGGTGCCCGAACTCCAGTTCCACCTGGCACATCTCGGCGACGCGCAGCGTGTTGGTGAGGGCTTCCGGGACCTCCGCGAAGAGGGCGGCCATCTCCTCCGGGGTGCGCATGTAATATGTGTCCCCCTCGTAGCGCATCCGGTTGGGGTCCCGGAGGCTCTTGCCGGTGCCGATGGCCAGAAGGGTATCGTGGATGACGGCCTGGTCGCGGGTCAGGTAGTGGACGTCGTTGGTGGCGAGCAGGGGGAGGTTGAACGCCCGGGCGAACTCCAGCAGGTACCGGTTGACCCGTTCCAGGTCCTTCAGACCGTGGTCCTGGAGTTCCAGGAAGAACCGGCCGGGGAAGTGGTCCCGATACCAGGCGACGGCGCGGCGGGCATCCTCCAGCCGGTCTTCTATGATAAGCCGGGGGATTTCGCCGGAGCCGCAGCCGGAGGTGACGATGAGTCCCTCGCCGTACTGGAGGAGGACTTCCTTGTCTATGCGGGGTTTGTAGTAGTAGCCCTCCAGCATGGCGATGGAGGCCAGCCGGAGGAGGTTCCGATAGCCAGTCTGGTTCTGGGCCAGGAGGAGAATGTGGTAGGGCTTCCGGTCCTCGGCCGCGTTCCGGTCGTGCAGGCGGCGCGGAGCCAGGTAGGCCTCTATGCCGATGATGGGCTGGATCCCGGCCTCCTGGGCGGCCTGGTAGAACTCCACAACGCCGTAGAGCGCGCCGTGGTCGGTCAGCGCGAGGGCTGGCATGCCCAGTTCCACGGCCCGCTGAACCAGCGCTTTCGGCGACGGGAGGCCATCCAGCAGGGAAAAGTGCGAATGGACGTGGAGATGGACGAACTCCGCCATAGCGGTCAGCGTATCTGGGGGATTCCGCCCGCATTATAGCACCGAATGGAGGAGAGGCAAACTGCGGCCTCTGCGGCGGGTGCATTTCAATTCCGACGTCAGGATTGGCTGCCTCAAAAATGCCTGCCAGAGACGGTTTTTGCCAACATTCCGCGCTTCAAGAGGCCAACTCACCGATTGTCTGGAACGGTACACAAAATCAAAGAGTCCTGCCGGTGGCGGTTTTTGGCCCCCCATCCTCCGCCATAGACACAAATTCAGGGAACTGTAGGGGCG
>DAOUBO010000427.1:0-3649 GCA_034432695.1 Anaerolineae bacterium
GGCCCCGGGGGCGCCCAGACGGCAGGCCCGCCGCTGGCTGCAGGGCCGGGCCTCATCCTCGCGCTCACCTTCGCAGAGGAGCGCTGCCGCCAGAGCCCGGGCAAGGGTTCCTTTACCGACCCCCCGCGGGCCGGTGAAGAGATAGGCGTGGGATAACTCTCCCGCCGCTATCGCCCGCCGGAGAAGTTGTACCGCCCACCGATGCCCGACGATTCCCCAGTCCATTGGTGGCGAAGCGTAACTACCTGCCCCACCCCTCCATCAGCCCTCCAGAGGCGTTATCTGAAGGGCAGTGCGGAGGCGGCCGGCTCCCCAGGTGCCAACCGTGGGAGCGACTGTAGGGGCGACCGGCAGGTCGTCCCTACGACCCCCTGTTTGCGAGCAACGAGCAAGATAAATCCTGCGCTCCAGGCCGATTTTCGGTCGGCGTCACAGGCGGTGGGGAGAAACCCTCCGTATGCCCAGCCCCCTGGTAATGGAATAGGGCAACTGCGAGCAGATGCCCTACTCTCCTGGCCACAGGCCAGGGGATAGAGCGGGGGGTTTGGGAGCAACTACGAAGCCGCCGCCCCTAAACCCCCTCTTTTTCCCTTCCCCCCGAAACGGGAGAGAAGGAGGGCAAGGGGAGGGAAGGGGTCAAAACGAGCCCAATCTGGAAGGGTAGACAGTTACGGCAAAGCCGGGAGCGACTCCCTGGCGCTGGATCCCCGTTCCCTCGCCTACGCAACGATGTTCTTCAGATCGTATTGCTGGATGCCCCAGATGGCAGTCCGGCGAAGCCAGTTGTACGCGCTGATGACCTGAGCGGGCAGGAGTCCCCCGTCGTAGGGCAGGGTGTAGTCCACAACGATCCCCTCCGGAAACGCCCAGGCCCGCATCAGGACGACGTTCTGGTTCAGCACATTGACCAGTTCCAGCTGGTCTATGGGGTCCGTGCCCGGACGCCATCCGAAGAGCAGGAAGTAGGTCAGCAATTGCTTATCTTCCTCCACGGCGATGAAGATCTTGACCCCTTCCTCTACCACGCAGACTTTCTCGTCGGCCGTCAGCGTTGCGTCCATATAGGCGTCGTCAAAAATCTGTTTGATGGCCTGAGGGGTAACATTTTCGGGGGCGAGAATTTCTTCGTACATTGGACTCCTTTACGGGAATTTGTCACAAACGGCCTTTGGCGGGGCGGGTTGGGAGGTCGCACCAAAGGGGTTGTGCCCCTGTATTGTACCCCTTTCCGGTGGATTGTCAACCAGGCAGGCCGGGGGATCGCCCATCGGGATCAATCTTGCGCTGCGCCCAGCAGGCTTCGGCTCCCCGGAAGGTCAGGCCAAGTGTCCGGTAGCCGGTCCGGGAGATTTTCTCGCCGGCCAGACGCAGGCCCCGGCCCAGCGTGCACAGGGTGAACCCTGCGCTGCGTCTCCCCCACTGGGCAAAAGACCAAACCGGTTCCAGCGCGCTTGACAATTTCTCGGGCACGGGTAAAATAATCAATACAAGTTGCATACCGGGAACGGCGGCGAACAGGAGGAGTAGGCCGGCCCGGCGCTGGCGAACCGGCCCGTGCAGCGGGTCGGGCAGAGAGGGGGGCCACCGGCTGCGAGCCCCCTGCGGCGGCCACCGGCCGAAGGTCGCCGGGGAGCCGAGAGGCTGAACCGGTCGGAGGGCTGAAGGCGGGCGAGCGCCCGATCGCCTCGGCCCCAGTAGGTCTCTCCGGGATTCGCCCGTTACAGCGGAGGCCCCTGGCTGCAGGAAGCAGGCGAGGGCACAGAGAGCGCGCCGGCTTCGGTCGGCGAACCAGGGTGGTACCGCGGAGTGCCCCCTCCGTCCCTGGACGGAGGGGGCGTTTTGTTTTCCGACCACGGGAGGACTCCATGGCCTGGTAGGAGACGTTCTTTGACAACCGCTACCTGCGCATCCACGGGCCGCAGGCCTCACCCGAGGCGACCCGGCAGCAGGTCCAGGGCCTTATCTCGTACCTGGACCTGAGGCCGGGCGAATCGGTGCTGGACCTGGCCTGCGGCTACGGCCGTATCGCCATCCCCCTGGCCCAACAGGGCCTCCAGGTGACCGGCCTGGACCTCAGCGAGGTCCTGCTGAGGCAGGCCCGCGCGGCCGCCCGGGAGGCCGGGGTCCAGATTCGCTGGCACCGGGGCGACATGCGGGAAATCCCCTGGACCGAGGAGTTTGACGCCGTCGTCAGCATCTTCACCTCCTTCGGCTTCTTCGCCGACGACCGGGAGAACCTGCGCGTCCTGGAGGGGGCCCGACGCGCCCTGAAACCCGGCGGCCGCCTGCTGATAGACGTCATGAACCGGGACTGGCGGGTCCGCATGGACATCCAGCGCCACTGGTTTGAGGCCGGCGAACTGATCGTCCTGGCGAAGCCGTGGCTGGGCCCGGTGGCAGGCCGCACCGGGGAGACCTGGCGCTGGCTGGAGGGCGGCACATGGCAAAGCATGGAGTTTGACGTCCGCATCTACACCGCCACCGAACTGAAGGCCATGATAGAGGCCGTCGGGCTGCGGTGGGTGACGGTCTCCAGCGGGTGGACCGGGGAGCCGCTCACTTCCGCCTCCCGCCGCATCGTCGCCATCGCCTGCCGGAACGCTTGACCTTCTGGGAGGGTGTGGTACAATCCCTGTGCCACCATAGTGGCATTCATCCCTGTTCGGAGGTCGGGAATGGAGACCGTGAAATTGACGGTACGGTTGCCTTTACCCCTTCACCGGGCCCTGCAGGCACGGGCCCGCCGTCGGCGGCAATCGCTGAATCAGACGATCGTGGAAGAACTGACCCGGGCCATTGGGGCAGCGCCGGAGAGCGATACGGCTTTCCTTCGTCGGGTGCTCCGGGAGCAGGGGGTGCTGGCGGAAGCGGGGCCGGTATGGGAGACCTATCTCCAGGATGCCCCGGACCTGACGGCTGCGGAGGTCCGCCAGTTGCTGGCCGGCGTCCCGCCGCTCTCCGAGGTCGTGATCGCGGAACGGGGAGAGGTCTGAATGGCCTTCCTGTACCTGGATACCAGCGCCCTCGTCAAGTATTATGTCCCCGAACGCGGGACCGCCTGGGTGCAGCAGCAGATAGATGACCGGCTGGAAAACGGCGAATGGGCAAACTCCATCGCCATCAGCCTGTTGACCTTTGTGGAAATTGCCGCTGCCGTGGAGAGACGGCACCGGGCCGGCGAACTGGACGACCGCCAGCGGCAAGCCGTCCTGGCTCGGTTTGTCCGGGATTATCGGGGACGGTTCGGGGTTCTCGCGGTGGAAGAACGGGTGATCTACCAGGCGGCGGTGCTGGTCTCCCGTCATCCTTTGCGGGCGTACGACGCCGTCCAGTTGGCCTCCGCGCGGGTAGTCTCCGAAACGATCCAGCGCTATGGCCGGCCCGGGATCGTTTTCGTCTCGGCCGACGCCCGTCTCTGCGAGGTTGCCCGGCAGGAAGGGCTGGATGTGGTGAACCCGAACGACTATCCGTAATGACTCACCCCGAAGGACAAGGAGGTTTTATGGAGCCTCGCTCTTTTGTAACTGCCTACCCGCCCAGGTCGGCGGGTCCATCTTGACCCCCTCACCCCCCCTGGCCCCCCTTCTCCCCCGAAGCGGGGAAGAAGGGGGGAAGAAGAGGGGTTTGGGGGCGGCGGCTTCGCCGCCCC
>DAOUBO010000428.1:0-2009 GCA_034432695.1 Anaerolineae bacterium
GGGCGCCAGCACCCGGGGGGCGGCCCGGCGGGTCGCCCAAGGCCATATCGGCGGCGAAGAGCCCGCCGGTGAGCAGCAGCGCAGCGATGAGGAGCAGATGGCCGGACTGGATGCGGCGGTGGTAGGAGAGGGTGACGTTTTTCTGGACCCACTGTTCTTCCACGTAACCAAGGTCCGGGATGCCTACCACAGATTCCACAACGTCACTCCGCCGAAGAACAAGAACTTTAGCGGGGGAGGAGCCGACCATAATATCCACATCCAGGCCGGTTTGGCGGTGGATTTCGGAGGCGACGGCTTCTATTTTGCGCTGAGCCTCGGGGGTGAGCCGGTCAATCCCGCCGACGCGGACGCGAATAGCGCTGATGCAATCGTCGCCGCGAAGAGCACAAACTGCCGAAAGAGTGGTGAGGATTAATGGAGGGCTCTGGATGTAACCGCAGGGGTTCAGGGTGGGGCGGAGGGTACGGGGTTCTACCAAATGGCCCATCTCATCATAGCGAAGAGTCACCAGGGGTGGGAAATAGGTCTCCATAGGAACCCGGTTCACATCGGAGGGCTGTGGAATCCGTGTAATATCAAAAATACCCTTCACATCTACCTGGAAGGCAGCTTTAAGGGTTGATGAAACACACTGGCGGTAATTCGGCTCTCCGTACCAACCTTTTTCTGGGGAAGGAGGTCTGACCAGTTCTAATACGGGATTCTCATTCTTGAGAGAAGAGTTGAGTTCATGGTAGACAAGCGGAGCGGGTAAACTTGCCACAACATAACTTTGCGTACGGAATCCCCGCCTCAAGTTTTCCAGTAACCTTTGGTAGATAGCCTCCCCCTCCATTCGCTGAAAACCGATAACCTCTCCTGGCAACGAGTCCAGATATTCTTTTCCCCCTCGCGCCAGGATTTCCTGGAGGCTCATCGTCTCTGTAGACAATTGGCGCAACGAGGCTTCTAACGTTGCACTGATGTAAGGAGTGGCGTTGATCAGAGAAGGAAGGTTAATCAAAAGACCGGGCGCTTGCCTGTCAATTTGGTCAAAATCAGCAGGCAAAGCGATGATGGGCCCGGAGGTAAGATATACGCCTTCTACTAAAGCCCGATCCAACCCTATCAATAGGGCTTCTTGCTCAGGATCAATGCCTGCTATCAGGAAAGGAATCCCTACGTAGCCCCATGTACCAAGACGTTCAACAAAGGGGGGATTCACAACGATCCCGGTTTTCAGGGCGAAATCCATAAACCCACCTGGAGGATTCTCCGGGCCTATGTAAATGTAAATTTTATCAGAGATAGAAATTGGAGCGACTCCATTATCTACCGTCAACGTATTTTCTACCACATAAACTCCCGGCTTGGAGAGGGGCCCCAGGGTTTCGGTGGTTACCCCTTGAAGGGCATAACCCAGCATTGCGATGGGCGCGGCGACCTCTACATCAGGAATAGCCTTTATCGTCTCATATTGAGTAATCGTGATGCCACCACTGATACCGGATAGATGATTGACCTCTACCAGCCCGTGTTTATCCTCTATCGGTGAGCGAGCACCAATGGGGCGAACAAGGATATCGTAAGTGGTGCGCCAGAAATGGTTTAATTCCTGTATAGCGGTCAAGGCAGTTACCTCCGAAGCCGCTATAAGCAGAAGTAACCCGGCGCTAAAGATGAGCAACCCTAAAAACAGCGCAACCGACTTCTGCCGTTCTTTGAGAATTTGCATAATCTGAATCTACTGTAAAAACTCACCGAAGAGGACGCAGAGAGCACAGAGGTCTTCATTAACATTGCTCTGTATACTCTGCGGTAAAAGACCTTTTTGCAGTGGACTCGTAATCTGCCGAGTCGCTCCCCAATACGGTGAAAACGTGCCAGGCACTTTTAAAGTGCCTGGCACGTCACCACGCACCTGCTAAAGAGCGGGATTTTGGCCCCCTCACTATGAGCATCTCCAGAGGCCCGAGCTACTTTTACCAGCAGGTGCCACACTGGTTCCCAGCAGCACATATTTGCCA
>DAOUBO010000429.1:0-5379 GCA_034432695.1 Anaerolineae bacterium
TGCCGGGGCGGGGGAGCAGATGCCGACGGGGCCCTGGAGCGAGCGATCCGGTGGCTGGAGGGGGAAAGCCCGGTCGAGGAGAAGTGGCCATTCTGAGGAGACGGATATGGATTTTGCCCTCGCCTGGTTCCTGCTTGCAGTGGCCCTGCTGGCCCTTCTGGCGCTGGGGATCCGTTCCCGGCGGGGCCGCCTTCCTGAAAGCCGTCCGGTTCCCGCTTTTGACCTCCTGCCCCCGGAGTTGGGCAAATCCGCCGAAAGCGGCGCCCCCCTTCTCCTCGCGCTGGGCTCCGGCGGAATCGGGGGAGAACGAACTCTGACCTCCGTGGCAGCGCTGGAGACCCTGGACGGCCTCACGGACGCTGCGGTCGCCTACGGCGCGCCGCCTGTGGTGATGGTGGGGGACCCCACCCTGATGGTGCTGGCCGACGACCTCCTGCGCCGGGCCTGGGCCCGACGGGGGACGCCGGAGCGACACAACCCCGCCCGGGTGCAGTTCATCGGCATCCACCCCGCGGTCTACGCAGCCGGTGTCGCTGATCGGGTGGCCCACGAGCAGGTCCACGCCGGCATTCTGATAGGCTCTTTTGAGGAGGAAGCCTCGCTGGCGGCTCAGGCTGCCGAGGGGCGTCGGGTCTTCCAGTCGGCCGCGGTGGACCGCCTCCCCGCTGTCGGCGCACTCTACGGGGCAGACACAGCGCTGGCGACGGGCGAGGAGTTCTACGCCGGCCCCGCGCGGGTGGCACGATCCCCCCGCTACCTGAACAGCCTGCAGGCGCAGGACTTCCTGCGCCTGGTGGTGCTGGGGCTCCTTCTCCTGGTCATTCTGGGAGTTTTATGAGATGGAACGGCTGACCCAGCGGATTCTTCCGGCCTCCGTCGCCATCGCGGCGGGGATCCTGGTGCTGGCGGGCTACCTGATCCCGATCCCCCTCCTGGCGTCCATCCGGGATGAGTTGGTCCGCTGGACGGTGATCCTGGCGGCCTTCGCATGGATCCTGGGGTTCTTCAACCTTCTCCGGGTCCACCTGGGTCAGACCCGCCGGAAGGCCGGCCTCTACAGCCTCGTCCTCGTTCTCTCGGCGCTGGCCAGTCTGATCCTGACGCTGCTCTCTTCTCCAAATATGCCCTTCCGGTTTCTGGGGGACTGGTGGTTTCAGTACGTGCTGGTTCCCCTCCAATCCACGGTCTTCGGCCTGATCGCGCTGGCACTGGCCATCGCCGCTTTTCGCCTGATGCGCAATCGGCGCGAGGGCGGAACGCTGATTTTTCTGGTTTCTGCATTGATCGTCCTGCTGGGCACACTTCCGCTGCCGACCCCTCTGGGGGAGAGGTTGACTCCTCTTCGGGAGTGGTGGATGCGCGTTCTGTCCACCGCGGGTGTCCGCGGCTTCCTGCTCGGCGTCGGGTTGGGCACGCTGCTGGTCGGCGTGCGGATCCTGGTCGGGGCAGACCGACCGTACAGCGAGAAGTGACTCCAGGACTCTCCAGAAAGGGAGGGCGATGATCTACTGCCCGAAGTGCGGTGCTGCGAATCCGGACGGAAGCCGGGTCTGTGGCCGGTGCGGGGCCCCGATCCAGGAGACAGGCATCCGCTGTCCCGCGTGTGGGGCGATCAACCCGATGGGAAACGTGTACTGTGACCGCTGTCATGCCCGCCTGACCCTCCCGGCCTCGCCTTTACCAGAGCAGCCAGAGGAGAAACCCAAACCGATCCGGGGCATCTCCCTCCCCTCCAGGCCGCTTCCCGGGGAGGAGGCGGAGGATTGGATAGCCCGGCTGCGGCCCACGGAAGAAGTCCCCCCCCTCCAGGCAGCAGAGATGGAGGAAGTTCCCCCCACGGAAATCCCGGAGTGGCTGCTGGAATTGGGAGTTGTCGCTCCGGAGGCAACAGGCCGGTTCCCGCCCCCTCCACCCGAACCTCCGCGGGAGGAAGTAGCCCCGGAAGGCCCCGCTCTGCCGGCCGAACCGCCGCTCCTGCTTGCGGAGGAGATGGTCCCTGCGCAGGCGCCCGAAGAGGAACGGGAAGAGGCGCCGAAGGCTCCGCTGTCCGAACTTCCGGACTGGCTGGCCGAACTGGCGGCAGCGCCCGTTTCTCCGGCGCCTTCGGGCCCCCTACCCTTTGTGACCCCCGAGATCTCGCCGGAAGCGCCGCCGGAGAAACCCCCGCCGGATGAGGGAGGTCCTGCGGTTCCGCCCATCCTGCCGCAGTGGCTGGCCGAGGTCGCCCCCAAAGAGCCGAAGGTCCCGGAGGCTCCGCAGGCCGTTCCACCCATCGCCCTGGACTGGCTGGAGACGGAAGTGGCCATGGCTCCCCCCTCCGAAGTTGCCAGTTGGATTCCGCCGGTGGTGCTGGAAGAGGAACCGGTGGGAGAGGAGGCTCCCCTGGCCGGCCCCGAAACGGCAGCGGTGCCGGACTGGCTGCGGCAGGCGCGGGAGCGTCCCGAAACGGCGCCTCGTCCCGTCACCGACTTCGGCGGGCTGGTTCCGGCAGAGATCCCGGAGTGGCTAAAACCTCTTCGTCCGAAAGAGTTGGGGGAAGTTGCGGAGGAAGAAGCGGAGGCGGAAGGGTTTCTGGCGGGGCTTCGGGGCGTTCTTCCCATCGGGAGGAGGGGGCTGGATATGGTGGAGGCTCCCCGGATCCGGCCCGCCGGCCCGACGCCCGCGGCGGTCGCACGGGCGGAGTTGCTTCAGGGGCTTCTGGCCCGCCCCCTCTTTCAGCCACCCGAGGCGAAACGGGAGACACGGCGAGAAACAGCCGGGTGGGCCGTCTCCCGGCTCCTGGTCGGGCTTCTGCTGCTGGCAGCCATCCTGGCGCCGACGCTGATCCGTCTTCCTTTCTTCGGACTCCCGGCGGCTCCCGGAGCAGACCAACTGTACGGCTGGATAGAGGGGATGTCCCCGGAAACCCCCGTTCTCGTGGCCTGGGAGTACGGGCCGGTGGAGGCGGAGGAGATGGACCGAATAGCCGGTCCCATCCTCGTCCACCTGTTGCGCCGGGGAGCGCGGGTGCTCATTGTCAGTACCCGACCGGAAGGCCCGGCCACCGCGGAGGCGCTGCTTCAGCGCTGGGTGCCCGATCCGGAGGTGCGGGCCAGGCAGGTGGTGAACCTGGGCTATCAGCCCGGAGGCACCATCGGGGTTCGGGACCTTCTCTCCGACCTGGGCGGACGGACGGAGTTCTCCACCGGAACGCCTGCGGCGGACCTGGAGGCCATGCAGGGGGTCCGCTCCGTCGCCGATCTGGGGATGGTGGTCCTGCTGGCCGCTCAGCCCGACGACCTGCGGGCCTGGGTGGAGCAGATTTCGGCAGCCCGTCCGGGGGTTCCTCTGGGCGCGGGGATCAGCGCACGGGTTGAGCCTGTGGCGGGGGCCTACCTGGACGCGGGGCAACTGCGCGGCGTGGTCTCCGGGTGGACCGGCGGCGCGGCTTATGAGCGCCGTCTGGATACCGGCCAGGGTCGGGCCTACGAGTACTACCTGACCTCCCTGGGGCTTTCCCAACTGGTTGTCGCCGCCCTGATGGTCGTCGGAGCCTTCGTTTTCCTGGCAGGAGGGCGCAGAAAATGACCGCCGATCTGGCCGGACTGATCGTTGGAACCCTTCTGACCCTGATGATGCTCAGTTACATCCTGGGGGATAACCCCTTCTACCGGCTGGCCCTCCACATCCTGGTCGGCGCGACGGTGGGGTACGGCACAGCCGTCGCCCTCCGGGTGCTGTTTCAGAACGTGATGCCGGCCCTGAGCGACCCGGCCCGGCGTCTCGCCCTCATCGTCCCGGTCGTGCTGGGCATTCTCCTGCTGTTCAAGGGATTCCCCCGCTGGGCGGCCTGGGGGAACCTTTCCACGGCCCTGCTGGTGGGAGTCGGGGCCGCGGTGGCCCTGAGCGGGGCGTTGCTGGGCACGATCCTCCCGCAGGTGCGGGCCGTCGGTTCGCTGCAGGAGTGGCTTCAGGGGGGGCTGACGGGGCTCCTCAACGGACTGCTGATGGCCGTGGGCACCGCGTGTGCGCTGCTGGCCTTCGCTTTCGCCGTCCCGCAGAAGCCGTCCTTCCGCCGCCTCTGGGGCGGGACCGTGGGGATAGCGGGGCGATTAGGTCGGGTTTTCCTGCTGGTGGCCTTCGGCGCAGCCTTCGCCACCGCGCTGACCGCCAGCCTCAGCGTCCTGGTGGGGCGCATCTACACGGTGGTGGACAGCCTGCAGCGGCTCCTTGCCTTCCGGGGATTTTAGCAACAGCGAAATGGGAATTCGGCCTATGAGCGTTCCGGATGAGCGTCCGTACTGGATTGACGTGCAGAGCGAAGGAGACTGGGATGTAGACCTGGAGGTCCTGCGCCGGGCGGCACTGGCCACGCTGCTGCATCAGAAGGCGCCCCCGGTGGAGATCGCCATCGTCCTGACGGACGATGAGAGCATGCAGGAACTGAACCGCCGTTTCCGGGGCACCGATGCTCCGACCGATGTGCTGGCGTTCCCCAACGAGCCGCGCGGGCCTTTTGTCCACGCCCCCGGCTTTCCCCGCTATCTGGGGGACATTGCCATCTCATACCCTCGCGCTCAGGAGCAGGCCGCCGAGGCGGGGCATTCGCTGCTGGCCGAACTGCAACTTCTGGTCGTCCACGGGGTCCTGCACCTCCTCGGCCACGACGACGAGACGGAGCCGGAGCGCAGCCGGATGTGGGCGGCCCAGGAGGCGATTTTGAAGGCCCTGGGCGTGGAAGTCATCCTGCCCCGGTGGGACGACGAGGCCGAATAAGGAGAGCCCGGCGTCTGCGGCGCGCGGCAGGTAAACCGGGATGCGAAACTCCAACCTCTGGGACGCGTTTCGCTGCGCCTTCTCGGGCCTCGGATACGCTTTCCGCACCCAGCGGAACTTCCCCATCCATCTCTCCATCGCCGTCGGCGTTCTCGCGCTGGCGGTGTGGTTAAGGATTCCCCCTCCCCAGTGGGCGATCCTCTTGCTGACGATCGGCCTGGTGCTCGCGCTGGAACTGGTGAACACCGCGCTGGAATCCCTGGTGGACCTGGTCAACCCGGAATTCCATCCCCTGGCGAAGGCCGCGAAGGACGTCAGCGCGGGGGCCGTTCTCCTGGCCGCGCTGGTGTCGGTAGGGGTGGGATTGTTCGTTTTGGGACCGCCCCTCTGGGAGCGCCTTTTTGGGGGGAAATAGGGGTCTCCACAGGCCCGTGGCCTGCACTGCGCCTCTCGCGGCACTGGCCAGAGGCTCCTGGCAGGTATTCTGTGCGCCTTCGTGTCCTTCCGGGTAAGTCGGATTGGCAATCCGACCCACTTCCTGCGGGTGTAAGTCGGATTGGCAATCCGACCCACTTCCTGCGGGTGTAAGTCGGATTGGCAATCCGACCTACTTCCTGCGGGTGT
>DAOUBO010000430.1:0-3835 GCA_034432695.1 Anaerolineae bacterium
GTCAGGTTGGGGGGGTGGGGGGTCCCCGGGGGGCAGGGGCAGGCCGTCGTCTCCCGGCTGCGGGCGGACCCCGCGGTGGTCGCCGCTGACCACAACTACGTCGTCCACGCCCAGTAGGCAGTTGCCCTGCTCCATTATACCAGGGGGTAGAAAAAGGGGGCTTTGCGGCGGCGAAGCCATCCCCGCAAAGCCCCTCTCTTATTCCCCCCTCCCCCCGTTTTGGGGGAAGGGGACAAAACCACCTATCGCCAGGGGACGACACCCTTCCGAAGGGGGTCGCCCCCTGCGTCTGGCTATGCGAGTTTCCCTCTCAGCGTGGCCCCCAGTTCCCGCTCCAGCCGCCGGACGATCTTCGCCCGCACGTGCGCGACCTCCTCGTCGGTCAGGGTCCGGTCGTCGGCCTGGTAGGTGAGGCGGTAGGCCAGGCTCTTCTTCCCGGCCCCGACCTGTTCGCCCCGATAGACGTCAAACAGGACGGCAGAGCGGACCAGCGGTGAACCCGTCTGCAGGATCATGTCCCGCACCTGGACGGCCGGCATCTCCTCGTCCACCACGACCGCCAGGTCCTCGTAGACGGGCGGGTGCATGGAGATGGGGGTCATCCGACGCGGCGCGCCCCAGAATCCGATCAGGACCTCCAGGTCAAACTCCAGTGCGCAAACAGGGAGCCCCTCCGGAAGGTCAAAGGCTTCCCGGACGAGAGGATGGAGTTCCCCCATCACCCCCAGCGGAGCCCCGTTCACCAGGACCTGCGCACAGCGGCCGGGGTGGAAGGCCGGGTGCTGACCCCGCTCAAAGGTCCCGGCCAGGCCCAGTCCGGCCAGCAGCGCCTCCACCACCCCCTTGAGATCGTAGAAATCCAGGGGGGCGGCCTGCCGGTCGGGGAGCCAGGAGCGGGGCTCTCGCGGGCCCGCCATCACGACGCCCAGCCGGAGCGGCTCCTGCGGCAGGGCCTCGCCCTCCACGGGCAGGTAGACCGCGCCGATCTCAAAGATCGCCACCCGCTCCTGAAAGCGGAGGTTGTCCCGCAGGGTCCGCAGGAGGGAGGGGAGCAGGGTCTGGCGCAGGTAGGCCCGGTCGGCCGAGAGAGGGTTCCGCAGCCGCAGGTAGCGGGAAGGGTCGGGGGCCGGGCCCTGGGGCCGGAGTCTCCCCTCGTCGGCGATGTCCACCAGCGAGTAGGTGATGACCTCGTCCAGCCCACAGCCCACCAGCAGGTCCCGCACCCGCTCGGCGCACTCCAGCCGCGGGTTGGGCCGCTGGGGCGGCAGTTCGGCCCGCATCAGCGTGGACGGGAACCGGTCGTACCCCCAGATGCGCGCGACCTCCTCCACCAGGTCCACCGGCCGGGTGACGTCGGGGCGGTGGGAGGGGACAGTGATGCGGTAAACAGGCAAGCCGGTATCTGGGGAAGAGATGGGCTGGACGGTGAACTCCAGGGCGGTGAGGATGCGGACGATGTCCTGGGACGGGATGTCCACGCCCAGGACGCGGGTTACGTCGGCGGGGTTCAGTTCCACGGTCCGGGGCGGCTGACGGCCCGGGTAGAGGTCGCCGACGACGGGGGCAACCGTCCCGCCCGCCAGTTCGGCCATCAGCAGCGCTGCCCGGAGCGCCGCGGGAACGGTCAACTCCGGGTCTACCTGCCGCCCGAAGCGCTGGCTGGCCTCGCTGGAAAGGCCCAGCAGGCGGGAGGTCCGGCGGACGCTGAGGAAGTGGAAATTGGCCGATTCCAGCAGGATGTCGGTGGTCGCTTCCGTGACCTCGCTCTCCAGCCCGCCCATCACCCCCGCGATCGCGACGGGGCCGCCGCCGTCGGTGATGAGGAGCATGTCGCCGTCAAAGGTCCGCAGGACCCCGTCCAGGGTGGTCATCTGCTCCCCCGGTCGGGCCCGCCGGACGATGATGGCGGGCCGGGAGTCGCCGGGGCGGGGCCGGAGACGGGCGTAGTCAAAGGCATGGAGGGGCTGGCCCAGTTCCAGCATGACGTAGTTGGTGATGTCCACGACGTTGTTGATGGGCCGCATCCCTGCCAGCCGAAGCCGCAATTGCATCCAGAAGGGCGACGACGCGATGCGCACGCCGCGAATGAAGGCCGCCGAGTACCGGGGACAGAGGTCCGGATCGGCGATTTCCAGGTCCACGAAGTCGGGACGGGCGGAGAGTTGGGCCGGGAACGCCGCGGCCGCGCGCAGGGGCTCCCGCTGAAGGGGAACGTCCAGCAGCGCCGCGATCTCCCGCGCGACGCCGAAGACGGAGTAGAGGTGGGCGAAGGGGCCCTTGATGTCAAACGCCAGGACGGCATCGCCCAGGTAGTCTGCCAGCGGGGTCCCCACGGGCGCGTCATCGGGGAGATAGATGATGTCCTCGTGCTCGTCGGAGATGCCCAGTTCCTTTTCGGAGCAGACCATCGCGCGAGAGGGGACGCCCCGGATTCGGGTGGCCTTCAATTTGGTCACCTGGAAGCCGGGAGCATGGCCGTCGTACAGGCGGGCGCCCTCCAGCGCGAAGGCAACCTTGAGGGAGAGGCCGGTCTGGCCGCGGCGGGCCAGGAGGCTCGGCGCACCGGTAACGACGACCTCCACCTCCGGCCCCCCATATTCCACCTCCGCCAGGACCAGCCGGTCGGCATTGGGGTGAGGGTGGACGGCGCGGATCTCCCCGACGACGATCTTATCGGGCTCCCAGGGGAGTTCTGCACCGGGCAGGCCGATGTAGGTGACTTTCTCCACCTCCAGACCGGCCAGGGTCAGCCGTTCGGCCAGTTGGGGGACGGGGACGGAGATGTCCACAAAGTCCCTGAGCCACGAAAGCGGGACGCGCATTCGCTCCTCCTGCGGGGTTCTGCCGTTGGGTTGTTTTCCGTGAAGTTTACCACAAGGTTGCAAAAACGCCAACCGGGCCCTGCGCGACTTGCCCAACCTCCCGCCCGGAGGTACAATATCTCCGGCGATCGGCCCCAGGCAACGTATCCGGAACGTCGGCGATGGCTCCAGAGCGGCTCCTGATTCCCGGCCCGCCTTCTCCCGCCCGCGCTTCCTGGAGGCGGGCTCTCTCCGCGTGTCTGCGGGACGTCCGCCTGCTGGTGCGGGAGTTCCGCTTTACCCTGGGGGCCTTCGTCCTTCTCCTGCTGGTCGGTACTTCCGTCCTCCACTTCACCTACGATCGGGCCCCCCTTGGCTGGCTGGAGGCACTGGACACCACGCTGAAACTCCTGTTCTTTGAGACAACCCACGAGTATCCTCGCGCGCTCCTACCCCAGGTTGTCTTCGTCCTCTGGCCCCTGCTGGGGTTGGCGCTGGTGGTCAACGGGGTGGTCCAGTTCTGGACCGCGCTCTTCAACCGGCGGGAGCGCCGGGACGCATGGGAGGCTGCTGTGGCATCCACGTACCACCACCACGTCGTGGTCTGCGGCGTCGGTAAGGTCGGCTACCGGGTCACCCTCCATCTGCTGCGGATGGGATACGAGGTCGTCGGAATAGAGCGGGATCCCAACGGGCCGTTTCTGGACGCCGTCCGCCGGGAGAAGGTGCCGGTGGTCATCGGGAACGCCCGTCAGCGGGAGGTGCTGGAGAGGGCGGGGGTCCGGGCCGCCTCCGCAGTGGTCGCCGCGACGGAGGACGACGTCACCAATCTGAGCATCGCGCTGACCGCGCGCGAGATCAACCCACAGATTCGGGTCGTCCTGCGGATGTTTGACACCCAACTGGCGGAGGAGATCCGGAGGAACTTCGGCTTCGCGGCCTTCAGCCCGCCGGCCCGGCCAGCCCCCGCCCTCGCGGCCGCCGCCACGCGCGCGGCGGTGGAGCACTCCCTCTTCCTCAACGGCGTCCTGCTG
>DAOUBO010000431.1:0-4816 GCA_034432695.1 Anaerolineae bacterium
CGGGCGGGTAACCAGGGGCTGGAGGAATTGCTCAAAGAAATCCCCCAGGCAGTAATCGGGGATGCCGCCATGGGCCAGGATGGGCCCGATGTAGCGGTGGCCGCCCAGGGGCGGGAATTGGGCGACGGGCAGGGTCCGGACGATGCTCTCAAAGAGTTGGCCCCAGGCGAGGGTCTGGATGGGCGGGATGGGGAGGCCCGTGGCGTCCCGGACGGCCTGCCAGAACGCGCCCTCCTCGTAGTAATAAGCCCCTATGGCGACCAGAAAAACGGCATACGCGCAGGGGTATCGCTCCCGCAGGATACGGGCGGCCTCTGCCCACCCCTCTCGGCGCACCAGGTCCCCGATCCGGCCGCCCAGAAGGCGGACTTCCTCCTCGGAAAGGCCGACCTCTCCCAGCAGGTCCACCTCGGCGACCTGGGGGCGCAGCCGTTCCTCCCACTCGTCCAGTGAGTGCGGGTGCATTTCTCCTCACCAGTCAATCACGATCCGCACCCGTTCGGCGTCCTTCCCGACCAGGTGCTCCTTCAGGAGGCGCTCAAACCGCTGCCGGAGTTCCTCCACCGTACAGGGCATCCCCGGTTGGGTCAGCGCCTGCAGGATTTTCTCCGCCGGGATGGTGACCCGCTCCAGACCCTGCAGCGCCTGCCTCAACGCATCCAGGAAGGGCTTCTCCAGGGGATCGGGGAGCCCATGCCGGTCCCGGAGGGCCTCCAGCGGCGTCCGTTCCTCCGGAGACATCAGGGCCAGGCTCGCCTGGGCAGTCGGCGTGGAGAGGGCCTCGCCCAGCGTCCGTACCCACTCCCGGGCCCACCGGTCCCGCGCGCTGTCCGTCTCCTGCAGCGTTTCCTGGACCGGCCGGTCCGGCATGTCGGTGGCCGGGCGGAAGCGGCAGTGCGGGCAGAGGGGCTCTCCCTCCAGGTCGGTGGGGATGAGCCGCCAGCAGGAGATCAGCGCGCTCAGTTTTGCCTCCAATCCCTTCAGTTGTTCCCCGGGCAGGATGGGCACGGCTTCGGCCAGGTGGCGCAGCGCCTTCAGACGGGGGTCCTGCAACAGCCGGCTCTTGCGCCGGTCCCCCTCGCTATCCAGCCGCGCCTCCCGATGGGCCTGCAGGTATGCCTGGACGTATTCCGTCTTCAGTTGGAGCAGTTCCCGGCGAATCCGCTCCAGCGTCTCCGGGTCGGGGCCGGAGGGAGAACCCTGCAGGGCGGCGAAGTGGGCCTCCTGAGCCTTCTGGATCGCCACGCCGACCGGGTGGTCCTTCGGGAGGACGGAGGCGGCCTCCCGCAGGTAGGCGGTCAGCGGCTGGAGTTCCCGTTCTATCTGGTCGGCCAGCGCCTCTATCCGCCAGACCTCTTCTCTCAGGGGCCGCTTTTCCCGGACGGCGTCGGCGGTGTGGGGAAAGTTGCGCAGTTTGCCCGGTGTGTTGAAGGGACGGAGGGATTCCAGGAAATCTTTGTACTCTTTCAGACGGGCCTGCACCTGGGCCAGCGCATCTCCCCTCAGAACCGGCCGGCCCCAGAGGGAGAAGCCCTGGCGGACCCGGTTCTGCAAGCGGACCAGCCGCTCCAGTTCTCCGGCCACCCGTTTCTGGAGTTCACCCACCGCGGTCTCCCGGGTCTCGGAGTTCTGCATCAGGCCAGGGGAGAGTTCCAGGAGTTCCATCACAGCCACCAGTGCGTGGAGGGGCAGTTCCTTCGGGCGGGTGATGTGACGGAAACCGGTCAGGTCGTCCAGGGCCATCCGCAGGGCCTCGTCCAGGTTGGACGCATCTATCTTGCGCCCGGCGGGGAGGACGATCTCTATCTCCCCGGCGTACACCAGCGCCAGGAGCAGGACGGCCACATACTCCGTTTCTATCTTGAAGTGGCGCATCCGCTCGGTGCCCATCCAGGGTTCTATCACCTCGTTCCGATTCAGGACGCCGGAGGGGCCCTTCGCGTCCAGGCGTTCCAGGATATGGCGGGCATAGGGGGAGCGCTCCGGCCGGATACGGGCTTCGTCGTCCAGCAGGCGCAGGCCGTCCAGGACGGCCATGCCGCTCTGCACCCGCTGACCGACGATGCAGCGCAGGGCATCCTGGACCATCCGGGGGCGGCTTTCCCGGGTGATGGGCTGGCGAAGGCTCCGGAAGGCCGGATAGTCCGGGTACATTTCCTCAAAGTAAGGGGTCAGGCAGCCGGCGGCCAGGCCCTGGACCATCTCCCGGAAGGACGCGTCGGGGCTGGCCCCAACGCCTTTGCGCTCCCACTGCAGAAACGGTCGGGTCTCTCCCTGATACGTCACCCGCATTGCGTCGGGATGGGTGCGGATCCACCGCATCAGTTCCTGCTTGGCCCGGTCCGCTTTCCCCCGGTAGGTCTGCTGGTGGACGCCGGAGGAACTGAGCGCCATCTCAAACGCCCCGGCAAAGGTTCTCAGCGCACGCTCAAACTCCTCGTCCCAATCGTGCAGGTGGAAGAACACCTCGTCCGGCTTTCTCTCGTCCTCAAATTTCGGCGTCTCCAAGGGCTGGAGGAAGTAGAGGTAGAAATCTCGGGGCGGCTGGGCGGTGGAGCGTTCGTTGGGCGTGCCGAAGAAGAGGTAGCCGGGCCGGGTGGCCCGACGTTCTGGCCAGGGCACCTCATACTCCCAGATGCGGTAGCCGGGAACGTAGGTCCGCTCATCCTGCCCCAGGAGTTCCCGCAGGGCCTCAAAGTAGTACCGGTTCAGTTGCTCGGGCTCCAGCGTCTCCGCCCGCTCCGCGATACGGGCGTCGTAGTCTATATCTTTCTTCAGGTCCAGATAATACTGGCCGTTGTCCGGGTTGATGGAGATGAATTGTCCGCTGACGGTGCGGATGACCTCTCGCAGGGCGGTATCCACCATGTCGCGCAGGAAGTCCGCGTCCTGTTCGGGGATGGAGGGGTCAAAGATGGCCAGCCCATCCCGGAGTTCCTCGGAGGTGGCGCCGATGGGGGCGTAGATGTCGCCGGTGGTCAGGCGCAGGACGCTCAGCGCGCGGATCAGCCGTTCGGCCAGGGGACGGTACTGAGGACGGGTGTAGGCCTGGGCGATCCGGTCGCTCAGCACCCGGCTCTTATCTATCACTTCCCGAATCTCCGGCGAGGAGCGAAAGGTCGGGTCGGCCTCCAGGATGGGCCAGTAGGAATCGTAGGAGATGATGCCGGGCTGATCGGGGGGGACTTCCTGGTCCAGCAGACCGCGCACCGTCTGACTGATGGCTTTCAGGGCCACCCGTTGCTCCGCGAAGGTGATCCGTTCAAAAACCTCCAGATAGGCAGGGTGGACCGGGAACAGGCGGACGAAGTCCTCCAGCCGTTCAGCCATCTGTCCGTAGTACGGGGTGAATCGCTGGAGGTGGGCCCGGATGCGGGCTTTCTGCTCGTCGGTCTTGCGCAGCAACCGTTCGGCCACCACATAGGCGACGTCCTCCCGGGTGATACGGACCTGCTCAAAGCGGTCCCGCACCCGACGGACGGCATCGGCGGCGAACTGGAAGCGGGGGCTCTCAAAGAGAGCCTCCTGCAGACCGGCGACAAAGCGGAGGCGGCCCAGCCGGCAGACCTCACCGATTTCCCGCAGGAAACTCAGGTCCAGAATCAACTCCTGTTCCCGACGGCCGCGCAGGTAGTCCAGCAACTCGTCCACCAGGATGAGCAATCCCTGGTCGGGATACCGTTCCTGGAAAGCGGAGAGGGCATCCAGAAGGGGGTCTTTGGTGTTGGACGTTTCCGTCATAGAGGGGAATGTGAACGGTATGCCCAGGTGGCGGAGAAAAGGCTCCAACCGTTCTTTCAGGACGATGTCCCGCAGAGGCATCTGGGTTGTGCCCACTTCCATCCGCAGGACCTGAAACCGGCCTGCGATGGGCTCCAGCGCCTGGGCGACAGCGGAGTGGCGGACCTCTTCCCGTAGCGGGGCCCACTGGGCAACAGCAGAGAGGACCGACATCAGGTGGGATTTGCCGGTCCCGTAGTTGCCCACGATCAGGAGCCCCCGGTTATCGGCCGGACGCTCAAACTGGAGGTGGGGGACGATCAGGTCGGTGATGACCTCGGCCATCCGGTCGGAGATGACGTAGGTGCGGACCAGTTCGCGGGCATAGTCGGGGTGGTCAGCCTGGCGCAACTGGATGACGCTCTCTATGGGCTCAAACTGAACCAGGTCACGATAGCGCATCGGGCTCACCTCCGAGGGGGAAAATGGGAATCCCGGGATGGGGATAAGAGCGAAATTCGGGATGGCCGGGAGCAGCGCAGGTCAGGCTATCGTTCTCGTAACTTCCCGGCCAGGCTACGACCAGGGAGCAAACACGGCTCATCCGGCGAAGCAAACGGAGAGGATCCAGTCGCAGCGCAGGGGCGAGCAGCAGTTCCATCCGGTCCACCAGGACGATGGGGGAGCGGAAGGCCGCGATGCTTTCCCGCAGCGCGGTGGAGGCCCGGCGGGCCCGCTCGCCGGGGGACATCTGCTGGAGCACCCGGCCGAGTTCCAGGCTGAGGGGATACAGGGGGTAGCCCGTTTGTTGGGCAAGAAGACGAAGAAGGCGCGTTTTGCCGGCGCCGTGGGGCCCCACGATCAGGGTAAGGGGAGAGCGGAGGGCAGCGTCGGCGATTAAGGGAAGGAGAAAGGCATATGAGTTGGCCGGATGATCAGACATCATCGTGGCTCCGGGGATGGCGTTCACTCTCCTGCAGGGATCGGGCTGGGTTCTCTCTGAAAAAGCACGCCCATCCCACCCTGACGGCAGGCATTGTGCTACGACCTCCCTCGCCGGGACGCCCGCGTCGCGTCCTGGCCGGGCTCGGGCCCT
>DAOUBO010000432.1:0-4527 GCA_034432695.1 Anaerolineae bacterium
GTTCCCTAATAATGGGCAAAAGATGGGCAACAGATCGCGCCGGTTCTCAAAGAGCCCCCTACACCTGCAGGCGCAGGAGTCCCTCCTCCCCCCAGATCAGGTGCCCGACCTCCGCCGTCACACCAACCAGCCGGGAGAGCGCCTCCGCGAACAACGCCGGGTCCCCCGTCGTGAAAAACGCGTGGCGCGGCGCCCCGGCCGAGAGCACCTCCCCCGGATGCCCCGCGCCCTCCAGTACCCGCCGAACCTGGCGGGCGACCGCAGGCGCCGGGTCAATCCCCTCCCCCCCCGGCCCGACCACCCGCTCTATCAGCGGGCGCAGAAACGGGTAGTGCGTGCACCCCAGCACCAGTTCGTCCACCCCGGCCCGAAGCAGTGGCTCCAGACACTGGCGCACCAGGACCTCCGTCTCCGGCGTCTCCAGCGCGCCAGCCTCCACCGCCTCCACCAGCCCCGGACAGACCTGGGGAATCACCCGGACGTTCCGGGCAAAGCGCTCCAGCAGCGAGGCGAAGAGTTCCCCCTGAAACGTTGCCGGCGTTGCGATGACGCCGACCGTCCCGTTGCGCGTCCGCTGGACCGCCGGTTTGACGGCCGGCTCCATCCCCACAAAAGGCACGGCGGGAAACCTCCGGCGCAGGTCGTGGAGCGCCGCCGCCGACGCGGTGTTGCAGGCGACGACCACCACTGCCACCCCCTCGCCGATCAGGAACTCCGCGATCCCCTCGGCGAACCGGCGGACCTCCTCCAGTGGCCGGGGGCCGTAAGGAAGGTGTGCCTGATCGGCGACATAGACCGTCGGGCAGCCGGGCAGTTCCCGGACAATCTCCCGCCAGACAGAAAGCCCGCCTACCCCGGAGTCAAAGACGCCGATGGCTGGGGACACCGTGGGCATTCGTTTCCTCACTCCTCGGGATTGGACGAAGGGATCGCGGCAGCCGCCGCGAAGCGCTCCCTCCCCCGCCCCCGGCAGGGCCACCGAACCCGAACCTGCGCCAGGATCATCCCCGCCAGCATCAGGCTGCCCCCGAGGGCCTGCAGCGAGGAGAGCCGCTCCCCCAGAAGCAGCCACCCGAAAAGCGCGGCGAAGACCGACTCCAGGCTCAGGATGACCGCCGCGTCGGTGGGCGGCGCATGCCGCTGGGCCAGGGATTGGAAGGTATAGCCAACGACGATGGAGAGGAAGGCCGGGTAGGGAAACGTCCACCAGATGGGCCAGAGCATGCCCCGATCCACCCCCTCCACCACCAGACCGAGGCCCAGGTTGAGGGCCCCGCAGACGATGTACTGCACCAGAGAGAGCCGCAGGGGGTCCGCCTGTCGGACCAGACGTCCGATCAGGATGACGTGGACCCCGTAGAGCGCGGCGGCGACCAGCACCAGCCCGTCGCCAGGGGCCAGCGAGGGCCGGCCCTCCCCGCTCAGCAGAAGAACCCCTGTTCCCGCCAGCCCCGAGGCGGCCCCCGCGTTCCAGCCCGGCCAATCCCGCATCACCGTCAGAAAGAAGGGGACCAGGACCACGTAGAGCCCGGTGATGAACCCCGCCTTCCCCGCCGTCGTGAATTCCAGGCCGGCCTGCGGGAGCGCCGCGGCGGCGAAAAGGATCGCCCCCGCCAGCGCCCCCCCGCCCAGTTCCCGATGGTCCAGCCCCCGCAGACGGCGCGCCGTCCCCAACGCAACGAAAAGCGCCCCCAGCAGAAACCGCAGGCCGTTAAAGACCAGCGGGCCGACGTGGGCGGTGGCGATCTTGCAGGGAACAAACGTGCTCCCCCACGCCAGGGCGGCCGCCAGCAGCATCAGGTCGGCCATCAGGCGGCGGCGTTCGCCCACTCAGCCCTCCCCCACAAACCGAAAGGTCACCCGCGGTGGATGGGCCAGCGTGTTGAGGAGCGTCGCCCGGCGCAGGACCGCCCGGAGACGCCGCCGCACCTCCTCCGGGGGCTCCGGCTCCATCCGGATGACCACCTCCACATCCCCCACCCGGCGCGGGTGGCTCCGGATCGGCGCGGAAAGTTCCACCTCCAGGCGCTCCATGGGGATGCCGTTCAGCCGACAGGAGTTGGCGATGAAGCCGACGAAGCACGCGGCCAGCGCGGCGGCAAACAGTTGGGGCGCACTCATCGCCGTCCCGGCCCCGCCCTCCTCCGGCGGCGGATCCACCACCACGGTGTGGGCCCCCACGGTCACCACGGAGCGCAGCCCGTCCACATGCCGGGCCAGAGCGACGATCCCCCTCTCCACCTCACTCCCTCCGGGGCCCGAAGATCGCCCGTCCGATACGGACCATCGTTGCTCCCTCCTCCACCGCCACCTCAAAATCGTCGGTCATCCCCATGGAGAGTTCCCGCCAGGGGACGGCGGGAAACCGTTCCCGCAGCGCGTCCAGCAGCGCCCGCAGGGACGCGAAGACGGGCCGCACCTGCTCCGGGTCGTCGGTCAGCGGAGCGACGGTCATCAGCCCCACGACCCGAAGCCCCGGGAGTCCCAGGATCGCCGCGCAGTTCGCAAAAAAAGCCTCCCGCTGCACCGGGTCTTCCCGCCACCGGTCCAGCAGGAAGCCGAACTTCGTCGGTTCGCCGCTGACGTTACACTCCAGCAGGACCGGGATCTCCCGCCCCGCCTCCACGGCAAATCGGCTCAGCCGGTTCGCGATCTTGAGGCGGTCCACCGAATGGACCACGTCAAAGTAGGCCACCGTCAGTTCGGCCTTGCGGCTCTGGACGTGGCCGACCATGTGCCAGGTCGGGCGGGGGCCGGAGACGGCCGCGTTCACCGCGGGGATCTTCGCTGCGCCCTCCTCCGGCCGGTTCTCCCCGAAGTCCCGCAGGCCGGCCTCGTATCCCGCCAGGATCACCTCCACCGGGAAGGTCTTGGTGACGGCGACCAGCGTCACCTCGGCCGGGTCTCGCCCCGTTCGCAGCGCGGCCTCCGCGATCCGCTCCCGAACTCGCCGGATGTTCTCCTCGTAGGCACGGGGCGACAGGCTCATCCTTCCTCGTACGTCAGGTTCGCGACCTCCGCCACCAGCCGGGCCAGGTCCCGCATCGGCCTTTCTTCCTCCGCCTCCGCCAAGCGCCAGGCGCCCTCTCCCCCGACCAGTTCCACCGCCCAGCGGATGGCGATCGCGTCGGGCCCGTCCTCCCAGACCCGTCGGCGGCAGCGGGCCCTCGCGGCCCGCCCCAGCGGGAGAGCGAGGGATGGAGCGCCCAGGGGTGGCCTCCGGACCAGCGTGGTCCGCTCCAGCCGGACCTCCCCTGCGTCCAGGTCCACCGTCAGCCGCTCCTGCCGGGGGGTCAGAACCACGGTCAGCGCGGCCACGGCGGCCGCGACGGCGGTGATGGAGAGGGCGATGAAGAGGCGGGTTCCCCCCCGCCAGGGCATCAGGGAAAGGCTCAGCAGCAGCCAGACGGCCCCCACCACAGCCAGGACGGCCCAGACGGCCCGCCGCCGCTCCACGACCAGCCGTCGGGCCGTCCGCTCCCGGATCTCGTAGGGTCCCAGGTGGCGCCTCTGCTCCTCCATTACCCCTCAGCCTCGTCGGCGACGACGGCGACCGCCTCAATCTCCACCCGCGCGCCCAGCGGGAGCGCGGCGACCTGAACCGTGGACCGGGCCGGGGGTTCTTCGGGGAAGTACTCGCCGTAGACCGCGTTCACGCGGGCGAACTCCCCCAGGTCCTGCAGGAAAATCGTCGTCTTGACAACGTGGCGCAGAGAGGAGCCGGCCGCCTCCAGGATGGCCCGGATGTTCTCCAGCGCCTGGCGGGTCTGAGACTCCACGTCGGGCCCGGCGAACTCTCTGGTGCCGGGGACCAGGCCCAGTTGCCCGGCGGTGAAGACGAACTTTCCCACCCGGATGGCCTGGGAGTACGGGCCGACGGCGGGTGGAGCCTGATCGGTGCAAACGATCTCTTTTTTCACGTCCACCTCCGTCGCTTGAGGATGGTGTGGGTGAAACGCCGCTCCGCTTTGTTGCGTGGCGCACTACGAGTGCCCTGCTGGGAGTGTGTCGGGCATTTCTGAGAGTGCCGGGTACGTGATTCCTGTGTCCCTCTGCGGCGCGGGAGGACGGGCCGCTCATCGGTCCTCCGGCCACGCCAGCAGGATGGCCGTAACCGGCGTCCCCTCCGGGAGGGGCGGGCCGGGGGGAATCCGCAACAGCGCGTTCGCGCCCGCCAGCGAGAGGAGCCGACTGCTGGCCTGAGGGCCCGTCGTCCGGGCCCACCATCCCCCATCCTCCCGCTCCACCACCGCCCGCACAAACTCCACCCGCACCGGGTCCGGCCGGACGGAGTGGCGCAGGCGGACCTCCACCTCGGGCCACGGCCCGAGGGGCCTCGCCCCGTGGGGCCGCCGCAGGAGGGCGTGGCCGGCCATCCGCCGCAGCGCGGGCCGGACGTAGAGTTCAAAAGAGACCAGCGCGGAGACGGGGTTGCCGGGGAGCGCAAAACAGGGCCTCTCCCGAACGGTGGCGAAGGTCAGCGGCTTTTCCGGCGTCTTCCGGGCCCCCCCGGAGGGGGCCGGGGCC